>CAJZFF010000106.1 GCA_915069725.1 uncultured Actinomyces sp. | reverse complement strand
CGCATGAGCCTGAGGCATCGTGCACGCACCTACAAGGAGGCAGTTTCTTGTCACCAACGCACAGCGATGTGACCACCGGTGATCCCCATCCGGCGCCTCTGGAGCGCTGCACCCGAGCGCACCGCGAGGATCCTGGCATCCGGGCGGTCCACGACCGACTGGGGGACAAGTGGTCCCTGCTGGTCATCGTGGAGCTGACGCGCGGCCCACTGCGTTTCCGTCAGCTGCAGCACGCCGTCGGCGGCATCTCGCAGCGCATGCTCACTCTGACGGTGCGGCGTCTGGAGCGCGACGGGCTGGTGCGCCGCACGGTCTACCCCACGGTTCCCGCCCAAGTCGATTACCGACTCACCGAGATGGGGGCGAGCCTGACGCATCTGCTGAAAGCCCTTGCCGACTGGTCGCTGGCGCACCGGAAGGACATCGCCCGGGCCCAGACCGACTACGACCGCGCCCACCCGGGCAGGCCCATGCGTTAGATCGTGGCGTGAGCCTCCCACACAACCGGTACGGCCACCTCACCCCAGGGGGGAGCCGGTGCGCGCACTGTCGTCCGTAGGGTGGAGGGCCGGCTCCCACGAATCGTTCCAATGGCGCTCCCGTTCACCCACCGCCGCCTCCTAACCTGATCGCATGAGCGCAAGGCGGCACCAGACGGCCCCGGTTTTATGATGAGCGCCGCCCCATCGGCACCCACCGTCCCGCGCCATGCCGGGAAGGCCCCACCTTCCCCGCATCCAGGACAAACCCACCCCCTGCACCACGAGAGGAAACCACCCCATGAGCACCCCCTGGTTCCTCCCCGCTCCGCTGGTCGACGTCGCCGCCCTGGCACTGTGGTGGGGACTCCTCAGGCTCTCGCGACGCCGCGACAACCGCCGACTTCGCAACGGACTCCTGTTCCTGCTCCTGGTCGGCGCCACGGCTAGAGCACTGCTCCACCTGGCCTCCCTCATCCCCGCCCTCAAGCTCCCGGTGGGACTGAGCAGTGCCGCCTTCTTCCTGCTCATCGCCCTCATGCCGTTCCTGCTCATGTTCAACGGCGTCGTCCTCATCCGCCGCGAGGGCCGGCGCCTGAGCAACCTGCTGTGCCTGGCGGCCGGCCTGGGACTCATCGCCACGCCGATGGCCGCCTCCGCTCTCGTGGCCACCGGCAACCCCTGGGCCCTGCTGGTCGCCGCCCTCACGTTCTGCGCCTGCGCCTACCTGGGCGTCTTCCTCCTCATCTTCCTGGGCCAGACGGTGGTGCAGCGGATCTGGGGTGGGCGTCGGGCGCTGCCGCACCCCGACGTCGTCGTGGTCCATGGCGCCGGCCTCATCAACGGGAAGGTCGGGCCGCTGCTGGGCTCACGGATCGCCGGAGGCATCGAGGCCTGGCGCGATGAGGAGGGTCTACGCCCCGGGGTCCCGCTGCTGGTCATGAGCGGCGGACAGGGCGCCGACGAGCCGGTCAGCGAGGCGCGCGCCATGGCCGACTACGCGATCGCCCGTGGCGTCCCGCCTGAGCGGATCCTCCTGGAGGACCGCTCGACGACGACTCGCACAAACATCTCCTACACCCGTGATCTCCTGGCTGAGCGCGGCATGGTCGACCCGCAGGTGCTGCTGGTGACGAGCTCCTTCCACGCGGTGCGCACCGCGATCCTGGCCTCCGACATGGGGGTGCCGTGGGCGGTGGAGCCGGCGCGCACGGCCTGGTTCTACATCGTCAACGCCTGGCTGCGCGAGTATGTCGCCGTGCTGACCTACCGGCGCCGCCCGGCCCTGGCCTGCGCTGGTATCGCCGGGGTCTTCGCCGTGCTGTACGCGCTGCTGGTCCTCGGCGCGCAGACGGGACATATCGGCTGAGGGAGGCGGCCTTTCCCGCCCAAGAATTTCAGAACGATTGTTCTTGACTAGTCGTTCCAGAACATCTATTCTGGATTCATGGGACGACGACGAACCTTCATCGAGAACGAGGCCATCAACTCTGCCACGGCGGTCTTCGCCGAGCGCGGTTTTGCGGGAGCCTCCGTGGACGACCTGGTGCGGGCCACCGGCGTCAATCGCGCCAGCCTTTACGGGGTCTTCGGCTCCAAGGACGGACTCTTCCAGCGCTGCCTCACCAACGCGCTGACCGCTCTGATCCCCGGGGCCACCCGGAGCGAATCCGCCGACGCCGCTGGGGCGGGCCGTGACGAGCTCGACCTGGTCCTTGTGGCGCTCATGGAGCTCGCCCCCTGGGACCCGGCCGTGCGCGACGCCCTCGTCACCACCCTGCACCAGGCGGGCGTCACCGCCGAGGCGCTCGGCCGACGCCTGCTGGAGCGAGCCGGCGCTACGGCGTCGGACTCAACAGCACCAGTCTCGCCGCCGGCATAGCCTGCACCGACCCCGCCAGCACCGGCCAGAAGCACACCTCCCAGCCGACCTGCCCACGAAAGGAACAGACATCATGAGCCGCAACACCGTTACCATCACCGATACCTCCCTGAGCGTCGAGCCGCACGGGCTGGACAAGATCTGGTCCTTCACCTCCCGGCTGGAGTTCCCGCTCGCGCACGTGCGCGGCGCCACGCACGACCCCGGACTGCGTCACGAGCCCAAGGGATGGAACGTGCCCGGGCTGCAGACGGGCGGCAAGATCTCCGGGACCTTCCACGCCAACGGAACGGCGCAGTTCTGGAACATCTCCGGCTACGAGAACACGCTGGTCATCACCTTGGAGGACGAGCGCTTCACACACCTCTACCTCACGGTCGACGATCCCGCCGGCCTGGCCGTGGAGATCAATGCCGCCATCCGCCCCGCCCGGACGTGAGCCCAGGCCTGAGCCGCTGCCTCATTCAGGCAGCGGCTCGGCACCGCGCGCCACGACACCACCACTCCGTCGCGCGTTCGTGGGGTTGGCGCTGCTGCATTGCTCCACCATGACCCCCCGAACGCGCGGCGCACAGCACAACCACCCGAGCCCGGAGGTTGGCGCCACGCGGGCGGGCACTGGCTGCGGCGTCGGCCCAGGAGGAGCCACACACTCCAACACGCACACAAAGGGGTAAGCCACCTCCAGCCGACCGACTCAACCAGATTGCTTCAGCCCCACCTTCTTTGCGGACCTCCAGGTTCGCCAGCAGGCGACTCCGACCAACAGAACCAGCGGCCCAATGACGCCTGTCGCGGAGCCTGCGTTCGTCCACATCGCCATCAAGGGCAGCAGCACGAGGAGTAGCACGGCACCGACAGCCGCGGCGAAGGACTTCGAGTGAAGCGCCAACAACGCGCAGGCAATGACGGCAACGGAAGCCAGCGACAAAGCCCTTCCCGAACCCGACCAGTTGACAGCAACAAAGAGCGCCGCGAAAACAATGACAATGACATACGTCAGCAGGGCACTCACACTACTGTTCTCGCGCAGCATTCACACACCCCCATCAAGCAAGCGCGGCGCCCACTCTTCAGCAGGCAAGCCCACCAACCGGAGCTCCCTGGACATCCTGGCCATTCAAGGAGAATCGGGAAACTTCCAACATCTCATGAAACAAGGTAACAGTGCACACTGACGAGTACAAGGCACCTGCCACTCATTTTTTCAGGAACCACTTAGACTCTTCCTGAAACGTCTTAACCATCCAAAGCATTGACGCCATCTGCCCCGTTCGTTCAAACGCCTGGCGCCGCGAGAATCCCCTCCGACCCGGGCCCGGCGGTTGGCGCCACGCGGGCGGGCACTGGCTGCGCCGTCAGCCCGGGTACGGCATGATCGGGACGGAACGGGCCGACACCATCGGTCCGCCGCCAGCACGCAGGCACCCACGACACCGCCCGGCCCGGGCGCAAGGAGGACTCATGAGCGCACAGGACCCCGCCGAGATCGACCAGACCACCGACTTCATGTGGAAGGCGACCGCGGCCGTGGCCACACTCGCCTCCGGGTTCGTGGCCGAGAAGGTCGTCGCGCTCGGCTGGCGAGTGGTCTCCGGCAAGCCGGCCCCGCGTGAGGAGGACCAGCTCCTCAACTACAAGCTGGCCGAGATCGTCACCTTCGCCATCATCTCCGGGGCCACCGTCACCCTGGTGCGTGAGCTCGGGCTGCGCCAGGCCGCCAAGTGGTACAGCGCCCGCCGCCCCGACTCCCCCTACGCGATGCGCGCCATCAGCGCCTGAGGACTCAGTGCCGGCCCCATCGCGGGGCCGGCACACTTTTTCCTCTGCCGCGCTTCAGCCGCCTCTTCCAGCTCCCCGCCGACCCACAGGTAGGCTGAAGGGAAGCGCCAACGGTGTGCCGCGCAGGCGACCCTCCGGGGCGCCACCGGCCATCTCCCAGCGCTTCCGCCTTTGCCTTCGGAGACCTGAGGAAACCCGCCCCGATGAGTGCCGTGCAGATCGCCTGTGTCGTCATCGTCGTCATCGCCACGACGATCGGTATCGCAGTTTTCGCACGCGCCTGTTGCACTATTGGCGCCCGCATGGCCGTGGGCCGCGCGACCGCACCGGAGCGTCTGCGCCCGGTCGGCCGGCGCCTGGCGCTCACGCTGGGCGCACTCGTGGGCCACACCGCTTTCAAGGGCCGTCCCTTCGTCAAGGCCGCCCACTGGCTGGTCATGGTCTCCTTCCCCCTGCTGTTCCTCACGCTCGTGGCCGGCTACGGGCAGGTGCTGGGCGGGCCCGACTTCGCGCTGCCGCTCATCGGCCACGCCGCCTGGTGGGCCTGGATCGTCGAGCTCATCGCCTGGCTGTCCACCTTCGGGATCGTGGGGCTGACGATCCTGCGCTGGCGCCTGACCCGGGCCGGTCGGGCCGCCCCGCCCTACGCCCCGGACTCCGACGGCGGTAAGCGCCCACGTACCTCCCGCTTCGCCGGCTCGACGTCGGCCCAGGCGAAGTTCGTCGAGGCCACCATCATCGGTGTGGTCGCCTGCGTGCTGGCGCTGCGGATGCTGGAGCACGCCCACCTGGCCGTCTCCCCCGACCCGGCGCAGCGAGCCCTGGCCTCCTGGACGCATTTCCCGCTGACGGCCTGGACCGGCCCGCTGCTCGCCCCCGCGAGCGCCGGCGCTCTGGGCAACGCGATCCTCATCGTCGCCACCATCAAGGTGGTGCTGTCGATGACCTGGTTCGTCGTCGTGGGCCTGCAGCCCTCGATGGGCGTGGCCTGGCACCGGTTCCTGGCGATCCTCAACGTCTACGCGCGCCGCGAGGTGGACGGCTCCAAGGCCCTGGGCCCGCTCCAGCCGCTCATGGTCGGCGACGAGCCCCTGACCGAGGCCACCATGGACACGCTGGAGGAGGCCATGGAGGCCGCCGACTCCGGCGAGGGCCCCGAGGTGCGCCTGGGCGTGGGCCGCATCGAGGACTTCACCTGGAAGGGCCTGCTGGACTTCTCCACCTGCACCGAGTGCGGCCGCTGCCAGGACCTGTGCCCGGCGTGGAACACCGGCAAGCCCCTGTCCCCCAAGCTGTTCGTCATGGCGCTGCGCGACCACCACGCCGCAGCCGCCCCCTACCTGCGGGCCGCGAATGCCCTGGGGGTCGAGCCCGACGACGTCACCGAGGAGATGGTGGCCTCCCGCCCGACCTCCGGCGGACTGGTCGGCAAGGCGCTGGGCATGCACGACGGCCTGGCGCGCGAGACGAACCTGGGCCTGGAGCCGGGCACCGCGCACACCGGCGACGTGCTCGGCGCACTGCTGGCGGCCAAGGCGGCCCCCACCGAGACGGGCGTGGCCACGCGCCCCGCTCCCCTGGCCGGGGAGGTCATCCCCGCCGACGTCCTGTGGGCCTGCACCACCTGCGGGGCCTGCGTGGACCAGTGCCCGGTGGACATCGAGCACGTCGACCACGTCGTCGACGTGCGCCGCCAGCAGGTGCTCATGGAGTCGGCCTTCCCCAAGGAGCTCGGCGGCATGTTCCGCAAGATGGAGTCCAAGGGGAACCCGTGGGGCCTGCCGGCGCGCAAGCGCATGGACTGGGCCAAGAACCTGGACTTCGAGGTGCCGGTCATCGGCGACGACGTCGAGAGCGCCGCGGACGTCGACTACCTGTTCTGGGTGGGTTGCGCCGGCGCCTACGAGGACCGGGCCAAGAAGACGACGCGGGCGGTGGCCGAGCTGCTGCACACCGCGGGGGTGAGCTTCGCGGTCCTCGGCGACGCCGAGACCTGCACCGGCGACCCGGCCCGCCGCGCCGGCAACGAGATCCTCTACCAGATGCTCGCCGCGCAGAACGTGGAGACCCTGGGTGAGGTCGGGGCGCAGAGGATCGTGGTGACCTGCGCGCACTGCTTCAACACGATCTCGCGGGAGTACCCGCAGATCGGGGGGCACTTCGAGGTGCTGCACTACACCCAGCTGCTCAACGCGCTCGTGCGCGAGGGACGGCTGAGGCCGGTGCCTCCGCAGCCCGGACCGACGGGCGCGCCGGAAGGCGGGGGCGGGAGCGACGGCACGCCGCACCCGACGGAGGGTCCGAC
>CAJZFF010000105.1 GCA_915069725.1 uncultured Actinomyces sp. | reverse complement strand
CGATGCGGTCCAGTTGGCATACCGTGGACCGGAGCATCTAGGAGCCAGGGATGTGCGTCATAGCGGGCGTGGACAGCGAGCGCCCAGCATCTTAGTCCGCCAGCCCAGTCCTCAGGCTGATCCGAAAGGACTGGTGGTGGCCCGAAGGCGACATCGACCATGGCGGCGATGACCTCATCGCGGGAGCTGATGTGCCGATACGCCGCCATCGTGCTCACATTCAGACGCTGGGCGAGCTTGCGCACCGACACGCCTTCCAGTCCCTCGTCATCCGCGAGCGCGATACCCGCGCGGACGATCTTGCCGACGCCCAGTCCTTTACCCCCCTCCCAGTCCTCGGCCTCCTCGGAGGCATCGACTTCCCACAGCCACCGCACCCACTTGGGCGGGGCGTCCGGATCGGTGTGCATCACTTTCTCTCCTCTTCTCTCCTCGCCGTTGCGCCGGGGACCGGATTGCGTCGACTACGACACATGCGTACAGTGTACTCACGATCGACGTGTACGGCGTACACATCTTGGAGTCATGAGAGGGCAAGAGCATGAAGAACGAGGAACGATCCCAGGACCGAGGCGCCACAAGGTCACGCACCGTCGCCACCACCGTGCTCATGGTGGCGACGTTCATGGACCTGATGGACTCAACGATCACCAACGTCGCACTGCCAACGATCGGCAAGGACCTCAATGCGACACCGGAGCAGCTGGAGTGGACTCTCGCCGGTTACGTCATCGCGTTCGCGACGCTACTCATCACGGGCGGGAGACTGGGCGACATCTTCGGGCACCGGCGCATCTTCGTGATCGGGATCGTGGGATTCACCCTCGCCTCCCTCGGGGCAGCGCTGTCGCAGACAGGCGACCTGCTCGTCGCCGCCCGCGTGCTTCAGGGCGGGTTCGCAGGGATCATGGTGCCCCAGGTACTCTCCGGTGCAGGTGATGTTCGCACCGGAGGAGCGCGCCCCTGTGTCGGAGCATCCGCTCAGGCCCGATCTGGTCGGGGTGCTGCTGGGTGGTCTCGGTGTCTTCCTGGTCGTCTTCCCGCTCACCGACGGCCGCGCCGCGGGGTGGGCATGGTGGATCTGGGCCATGCTGACGACGGCGCCCTTTATCATCGCCGCCTTCGTGTGGCAGCAGAGGCGCATGCTCAAGGCTCACGGATCCCCGTTGCTGCCACTCCCGCTGTTTCGCGACCGAGGCTTTGCGAGCGGACAGCTGGTGCAGGTGCTCTCGTCGATCGGCAACGGCGGGTACGTGCTCATCCTGCTGTACTACGTTCAGAGCGCACTCGGCTTCACCGCATTGGCGGCAGGGCTCACGCTTCTGCCTTTCGCGCTGGGCTCCATGGCGGCCACGCCGCTGGCGATCCTCGCGACGAGGCGGATCGGCAAGTGGGCCGTGCTGCTCGGCGGGATAGTGCAGGCGGCTGCGCTGACCTGGGTCTTGTGGACGATCTGGACCGCCGGAGCATCCCTGACGGGCTGGGACCTCACCGCCCCGCTGGCACTGACAGGTGCCGGGCTGATGACCCTCATCATGCCGCTCACGAGTATCACGCTTGAGTCGGTGCCCACCCAGGACGCCGGAGCGGCATCCGGCACCCTGACCACCTTCGGTCAGGTCGGCATGGTGCTCGGAGTCGCTCTTGCCGGGACAATGTTCTTCGGCATCCTTCAGGACACGGCCGATGCTCGCGACGCCGTCACAACCGCCCTGTGGGTGCCTATCGTGGCATACGGACTCGCCGGACTCGCCTCAGTGACCATGCCCGATCGCACCAAGGCGTTACCGCAGGACGCATGAGTCCCGCGCCTATCTCGTCCACCTGATCCGTTGTGAGACGAGTGTCCTGACTACGTGATGAGTGATGGCATCCTGCGAGGTCTGCTGGCGCGAGTCCACCGGTGCCCGGAGAGCAGCGTGTCCAGCGGAGCCGTGCGGCGCCCCTTCCGTTCCGGGGAGGGCACCACACGGTGACTGGCTCTACCACTCGGTTCCGATCCCGCGCTGATGCGCCGCCCGACCTACAGGAGGCCTTCGGCCAGGTCCAGCGGGGTGCCGAAGCGGTGGTTGGTGATGGCCACTGCCTGCTCGCGCAGGAAGGGCAGCAGCTCGGAGTGCGGGCAGGCCGTCACGGCCCCCGTGTACAGGGCGATGTCGGGGCTTCCGCCGGTCACCCGGCTGGCGTGGCTCCAGCGGGCCGCGGAGGTCTCCTCACGCGGACCGAGGATGCGCACGCGCGTTCCCAGCCCGCCGGAGGCGGCGAGCTCGGCCAGGCGGGCGTCCCAGGCCCCCTGGTCCTCGACCGCCACCTGGACGCCGGCGGCCAGCAGCGCGTTCTGCAACGGCTGGGGCAGACGGTCGGCCACGGACAGGCTGACGAAGCCACCGGCCCGCACACCGGCAGCCATGACGCGCACGACATCGGCCAGCTCGGTTCCCGCCCCGGCGCGCACGAGCACGTCAGTGGGCCGGTAGCGCAGGACGTTGCGCTCGCAGGCCAGTGCCGTGACGTCGCGGTTGACGCCGTAGGCGCTCCTCCAGGCGGAGGCGTCGGCCACCAGGGCGTGACGCAGCCCGGCCAGATCGGCCTCGTCCAGCTGGCCGCTGACGGCATCGCACAGGCTCGCCACGCGCGGGTCCAGCGCCGCAGTGCCCTGGTCCGCCAGTCCCTTCACGTCCTGGCCGTCTGCGGGCTCCACGTCCCCCAGTCCCAGCAAGTACGAGGGGCCGCCGGCCTTCGTCGTCGAGCCGATGGCCGAGCGCTTCCAGCCGCCGAAGGGCTGGCGGCGCACGATGGCCCCGGTGATACCACGGTTGACGTAGATGTTGCCGGCCTGGATCGAGTCGAGCCAGACGGCCAGCTCGGCCGCGTCGAGGGTCTGGAGCCCGGAGGTGAGCCCGTAGTCGACGGCGTTGACCGCCTCGATGGCCTCCTCGAGCGTGTCGACCCGCATGATGCCGATGACGGGCGCGAAGTACTCGGTGAGGTGGAACTCGCTGCCGGGCACGACCCCGGCACGGATACCCGGGGTCCACAGGCCGTCACCGAGGTAGCGGGGCTTGAGGACCCAGTGCTCACCGACCCCCAAGGTGGTCAGGCCGCGCACGGCCTTCTCGTCATCGGGCACGACGACGGGCCCCATCTGGGAGTCCAGCGACAGCGGGAGCCTGACCCGCAGGGAGGCGGTGGCGTCCACGAGCTGGCGGGCGATGCGCTCGGACTTGCCGGCCGAGGAGACCAGGACCAGCAGGGAGGAGGCCGAGCACTTCTGGCCGGCGTGGGCGAAGGCCGAGTAGACGGCGTCGCGCACGGCGATGTCGGGGTCGGCCGAGGGGGTGACGATGATGGCGTTCTTGCCGCTGGTCTCCCCCAGCAGGTGCATGTCCGGCTTCCAGGAGCGGAAGAGGCGCGCCGTGTCGTAGGAGCCGGTGAGGACCACGCGGTCGACGTCCTTGTGGGTCACCAGGTGGCGTGAGACCTCCCCGTCCTCCAGCGGGGCGAGCACCACGAGATCCTCGGGGATCCCGGCGTCGTGGAAGGCGCGCACGAGCTCGGCCGCGCAGCGTCGGGCCGGCGGGGCGGGCTTGAGGATGACGGCGCTGCCGGCCGCCAAGGCCGCGGCCACTCCCCCGGTGGGGATCGCCACCGGGAAGTTCCAGGGCGAGGCGACCACGGTGACGTCCACCGGGGCGAAGCGGGCCCCGACCATGTACTCCGGGTCGTGCAGGAGCAGCGAGGACTCGGCGTAGTGGTGGCAGAAGTCGATGGCCTCACTGACCTCGGGGTCGGACTGGTCGATGGTCTTGCCGGCCTCGGAGCCGGCGACCTCGATGAGCTCGGCGCGCCGGGCGGCCAGGACGTCACCGACACGGTGCAGGGCGGCGGCACGCTCGGCCGGGTCCAGGGACTGCCAGACGCCTGCGGCCTCGGCCGTTGAGGCCACCAGGGAGTCCACATCGGCGTTCGTGGCCAGGCGGGCGGCGCCGGCCTCCACCTCGGCCACGCCCCGCGTGGAGCCCGGGATGGCGGCAGCGATGTCCCGGGCCCACTGGCGGTTGGCGGCCAGGGCCGGGTCGGAGTCGGACTCGGAGACGAAGGACCTCCTGGCGCGCTCGGCCACCGTGCCGGTCTCCTCGGGGATGCCCGCCTCCCGCTCGGCGAGCCGGTTCTGGGTGCGGTTGGGCACCGGAACCGGGGCGTCCGGGTCGAGGTCGGACAGGGCCGCCAGGAAGCGGTCGCGCTCGCGGTCGAAGACCTGCTCGTTGCTGGCCAGGTCGAAGACCCCGGACATGAAGTTCTCCGGCGCCGCGTTCTCCTCCAGGCGGCGCACCAGGTAGGAGATGGCGACGTCGAACTCGTGGGGGTCGACGACGGGCACGTACAGCAGGAGGTGACCGGTGTCGCGGCGCACGACCTCCTGGATGCCGGTGGCCATGCCGGAGAGCATCTCGAACTCGACGCTGTCCTCAACGCCGCGTGCGGCGCGCAGCTCGAAGGCGAAGGCGATGTCGAAGAGGTTCTGGCCCGCCACGCCCAGGCGGATGTT
Organism: uncultured Actinomyces sp.; assembly: GCA_915069725.1. Taxonomy (GTDB): domain Bacteria; phylum Actinomycetota; class Actinomycetes; order Actinomycetales; family Actinomycetaceae; genus Actinomyces. Next base: position 1,919 of record CAJZFF010000105.1, on the reverse strand, counting down.
GCGGGTGCGCTCGGGCGTCATCGCCCAGGAGAGCATGCGCTTGTAGTTGGTGTCCGTGGCCTGCTTGGAGGGCCAGGTGGTCAGCTCCCAGCCGTGGATCTCGGCGTCGACCTTCTCCATGGACAGGTTGGCGCCCTTGACGATGCGGACCTTGACGCGCGAGCCGCCGGAGGCGACACGCTGGGCGGCCCACTCCTGGAGGCGCTGCATGGCGCCCAGGGAGTCGGGCAGGTAGGCCTGCAGGACGATTCCGGCCTCGTAGCCGCGCATGTCCTCCTGGTCGAGGATCGCGGTGAAGACCGCGATGGTCAGGTCGAGATCCTTGTAGTCCTCCATGTCCAGGTTGAGGAAGGTGCCGTGGTCGCGGGCCAGGCGGTAGAGCGGCAGGAGGGCCTGGACGCCGTGGGCGACGACTTCCTCGAAGCCCCAGGGGTTGTGGGGGCCGGTGACGGCGGAGACCTTGACCGAGACGTAGTCGACGTCCTCGCGGGTGACCAGGCGGGAGACCTCGGCCAGACGGCGGGAGGCCTCCTTCTCCCCCAGGACGGCCTCGCCCAGGAGGTTGACGTTGAGGCGGTTGCCGCCCTTGCGCAGGCGAGCGAGGGCGGGCCCGAGTCCCTTGTCGGTGGCGTCGACGACGAGGTCGCCGACGATCTCCCGGAAGACTCGCCGGGCGACCGCGGTGACGGTGCGCGGGGCGAGGCGGGAGGCGGCCGAGCCCAGCCCCATGGCTCCGGCCAGGGAGGGAGGCAGAAAGTCGGTGCGCCCTGCCGACAGGCGCTTGAGGGCGGTGCTGGCGACGTCGAGGTCGGTGGGACGCACGACGTCGTCGACGAAGCGGGTGGTGAAGGTCAGGCCCTCAGGGTCGGAGAGGATGCGGGAGAGGAGCTTGGCTGAGCGCGGTACCGGCTCAGATGCCGACTCGTCAGCCCACCGGCGTGCTCGGGCGACAGCTTTCTCGCCCAGCGCCCACAGGTCGTCGGGGCAGCGACGTCCTGCGTTGCCTGCGTCGGTGCGGGGCGGACTGGGAACGGCGTTGTTCGTCATGCGTTTGGCCTCCAGGTCGATATGACATCGGACCATCCAAGTTTGCGCTACGGCACCCCTTGTGCGCGACTGATTCGAGCCCTGAGTCTGAAGGTGTCGCAAGTTCCCTTGGTCCTAGATGCCGCCCGCACCGCTGCGTTGACTGCGTGGGGCGGCTCAGAAGCCGAGGCGGGCCAGGGCCTTGGGGTCGGACTGCCAGTCCTTGGCGGTGCGCACGTGCAGGTCGAGGTAGACCTTGCGCCCCAGCAGCTGCTCAATGCCCTTGCGGGCGGTGACGCCCACCTCCTTGAGGCGCCGTCCGCCCTTGCCGATGATGATGGCCTTCTGGGAGTCGCGTTCGACGACGAGGCTCACACGCACCTGGAGGCGGCCTCCGGCGCCCTTGATATGGCCGACCTCGCGCTCGTCGTCGGGGTCGGCGATCTCGTCGACGACGACGGCCAGGGAGTGGGGCAGCTCGTCGCGCACGCCCTCCAGGGCGGCCTCGCGCACGAGCTCGGCGATCATGACCTGCTGGGGCTCGTCGGTGATCTCACCGGTGGGGTACAGCGGCGGGGACAGGGGCATGTACTTGAGAAGGACCTCCTCCAGGACGTCGATCTGCTCGTTGCGCTGGGCTGATACCGGGACGATGTCGGCCCACTCCCCCAACTCGCTGACAGCCAGGAGCTGGGCGGCCAGGGCCTCTCGGGTGACGGTGTCGGCCTTGGTGACGACGGCGACCACGGGGGTGCGCAGCTCGGCGAGGTCACGGGTGATGAAGCGGTCGCCGGGGCCGATCTTCTCGTTGGCGGGGATGCAGAAGACGACGACGTCGACGTCGGCGAGGGTCTCGCGCACCAGGTCGTTGAGACGCTTGCCCAGCAGGGTGC
>CAJZFF010000104.1 GCA_915069725.1 uncultured Actinomyces sp. | reverse complement strand
TGGAGGAGGGGCGGCGTGGAGTCATACCGGCATCCTGCCTCACCAGGGCACAGGAGACAGCGCACGCCACCGGGCGCGTTGCTCACGCTTCGGTCATGGCCCGCCGTGCCGGGCGCGCATACAGCACTGCCATAGATGACGCTTCGGGGCAGACGGAAGAACCCGTCTGCCCCGAAGCGGTGGGGTGCGTCGTCGTCGAGTCGCGGCTGAGGCGCCGCGTCAGTCAGCGGCTCGACGTCGGCTGGTCGCCGTCAGGCTCAGGCCTGGAAGCGGGGGAAGGCGCCGGCGCCGGCGTAGACCGCGGCGTCGCCGAGGGCCTCCTCGATGCGCAGGAGCTGGTTGTACTTGTTGACGCGCTCGCCGCGGGCGGGGGCTCCGGTCTTGATCTGACCGGAGTTGGTGGCCACGGCCAGGTCGGCGATGGTGACGTCCTCGGTCTCACCGGAGCGGTGGGAGGTCATGGACTTGTAACCGGCGCGGTGGGCCATCTCCACGGCCTCGAGGGTCTCGGTCAGGGAGCCGATCTGGTTGACCTTGACCAGCAGGGCGTTGGCGGCGCCGAGCTGGATGCCCTTGGCGAGGCGCTCGGGGTTGGTGACGAAGAAGTCGTCGCCGACGAGCTGGACCCTGTCGCCGATCTTGTCGGTCAGGGCCTTCCAGTCGTCCCACTCGTCCTCGGAGAGCGGGTCCTCGATGGAGACGATCGGGAAGTCGGTGATGAGCTTCTCGTAGTAGTCGACCATGAAGGCGTTGTCGCGGGCCTCGCCCTCGAACTGGTAGGTCTTGGTCTTGTCGTCGAAGAACTCCGAGGAGGCGACGTCCATGGCCAGGGCCACGTCCTTGCCGGGCTTGTAGCCGGCCTTCTCGATGGCCTCGACGATGAGCTCGAGGGCCTCGCGGTTGGAGTCGAGGTTGGGGGCGAAGCCGCCCTCGTCGCCCAGGCCGGTGGACAGGCCGCGCTCCTTCACGACCGCCTTGAGGGCGTGGTAGACCTCGGCACCCATGCGCAGGGCCTCACGGAAGGTGGGGGCGCCGATGGGGGCGATCATGAACTCCTGGATGTCCACGTTGGAGTCGGCGTGGGAGCCGCCGTTGAGGATGTTCATCATGGGCACGGGCAGGACGTGGGCGTTGGGGCCGCCGACGTACTGGAACAGGTCCAGGCCGGCGGACTCGGCGGAGGCCTGGGCGGCGGCCAGGGAGACGCCGAGGATGGCGTTGGCGCCGAGCTTGCCCTTGTTGGGGGTGCCGTCGAGCTCGATCATGAGCTGGTCGAGGCCACGCTGGTCGGCGGCGTCGAAGCCGATGATCTCGGGGGCGATGACGTCGTTGACGTTGTCGACGGCCTTCTCGACACCCTTGGCGCCGTAGCGGTCCTTGTCACCGTCGCGCAGCTCAACGGCCTCGAAGGCACCGGTGGAGGCGCCCGAGGGGACGGCGGCGCGAGCGGAAGCACCGTCCTCCAGGAGGATCTCGACCTCGAGGGTCGGGTTGCCACGGGAGTCGAGGATCTCGCGGGCGTGAACGTTCTCGATGAGGGCCACTTGGTGCTCCTTGCTGAGGGGATCGTGATGCGGTCGTCGGCGTCGGGCACGCTCGCGCGCGACTGCCGAATGCAAGACCAGCCTAGCGGGCCCGTCATCGCACTACGAGGGCCATGGTCCTGAGGAATGCACAGTGTTCACGCCCGGCGAGAAAGACTGGACGACGGCGGTCCCTCGGTTCCGCCGTCGTCCTGGGGGCTCTGTGCGGCCCTACTGGCCGCTGGTCTCGGGCTGCTCGGCGCCCTGGCCGCCCTCGCCCGCAGCACCGTCGCCCTGACCGGTCTGGCCCTGCCCGTCGGTCTGGCCGGAGTCGGCGGGCTGCTGGCCGCCCTGCTGAGGAACCTGTTGCTGAGGCTGCTGCTGTTGCTGCGGAGCCTGTTGCTGACCACCCTGTTGGGGAGCCTGTTGCTGAGGCTGCTGCTGTTGCTGGGGCGCCTGCTGCAGGCCGCCTCCGAAGGGGTTGTTGCCGGCTTCCAGACGGGGATCGGTCTGGGTCAACCAGGTCTGAGCCTTATTCGAGTAGCGCGGGGAGATGTCACCGTCCAACGTGCCGCGAACCTTGTCCAGGTCGGCGAGCGCGACCTTCCCCTGCTGCCCAGCCTGCTCCGGGTGCTGAGAAAGCTGCTGGAAGTGCCCGGACAGCACAGTCGCCCGCAGGTAGGTGAGCGTTTCCGGCTTGCGGGGCTCGAAGCCCACCTGCTTCTTGACCATCTCCACGATCTGCGCATCGGTGACGGTCAGTCCGTGGGCCTGGCCGACCTCTGTCAGGTAGGGCGCCTCAACGAGGAGACCAGCGATCTGAGGGCGATTCACGCCCTGACGCTCCAGGTTCTCCCAACCGAGTGCGGAGTCGAGCTCCTTAACGACGACGTCGACGTCCTTCTCACTGACGACCACGGAGTGGCGGGCCCCGTCCAGGCCGGTGTAGTGCATGTCGGCCACCTGCCCGGGGTGGTCGGAGCAGCCGGCGAGCGCCCCGACGGCGAGGAGGAGTGCAGCGCTGGCGGCAAGGACGCGCGTGCGTGCGGCAAGGCTTCGGGTCACGGTCTGCTCCTGGAAGGGGGACGACGCCGGAGGGCGACATGGTGTCACAACATTTCTGCCCCCGACCCTACCGTTCCGCCTGCGACGACGCACGCAGCCGGTCCGCCGCCGCCCACCGGCGCGGTTCCGGACATCCTGCACACGTGCTGCACGAAGGTCGGTCTACTCCACGAGGGCGGGGGTCTACTGGTCGGGGGTTGTGCGTACTGCACGATGGCCCCAGCTGCGTGGAGTAGACCCATCCCTCCCCCAGTAGCCCCCGACCCTCGTGCAGTGGCCAGCGGTTGCGCGAGCGGTTTCGGCACGGCACCGTGGATATGTGTGAGATAACGGCTGGTCGGCCGCATTCTGTTCACACGTCTGCCATCTGCCCATCAGCATGCGGGGCAGCCACCAAGGAGGTACTCGCTCATCAGCCCACCCACCAGAGTCGCCGGCTGCGAGGATCGCAGCCTGTCCGCTCCCCGACTGGCGAGCGCAAGGGACAGATTCCTCCCTCACGCCGGCAGATCGGCAGACGGGGCACTGTCAGTCGCCTACGGGATGCTGGTTGCCTTTCTGGCTCTGGCGGTGCTGTGGTGGGGTCAGACTCGGTCAACCGCTACCTACGGCATGCCCGGGCCGACGACTACCCTCACGCTGTCCAGCTCGGCTCGCTCCGCAACCGAGGAACAGCAGCTCACGGCCGCCCGACGACTGCAGACACTTCTCACTGAGGAGGGCGTCAGTATGGTCAAGACCTCTCAGGGCGATGGTGACCCCATCCTCGTGGTCCTCGATCCCAAGCAGCGCATCGACTGGACCGGCCCACTGAACACCAGCTCGCGCCCCGGTCTCTTCGCGATCCACGGGACCTATTCGGACACTGCGTGGAGGACACGTGGACAGGCTCCGCTGGCACCTGCCGGACGCACCGTACTCGGCACCGTGAGCGTCCAGGGAGTCACGCCATCGACCAGCAGTCTTCAGTTTGTGGAGCCGCTTGGTAGCGCGCCGGTGGGCACCGGCCAGCTGCTCCTGGGGACCACGGACCCGGCCTTGATCGCACGTGTCGGCTCTGTGCTGGAGGAGTCCGGGTTGACAGTTGAGAGCACCCGGCGGCAACCGGCACTGGTGTCACTGGTGCGCGACTCAACAGTGGCCATGGCCGCACTGTTCGCCGCTCTGGGGATCGTCTGTACCGTCATGTCCCTGGCACTGTCGCTGCCTGAGCAACGCGAAGAGATCCGGCTGCGTCGCCTGATCGGCGCCACCGAGGCGGCACTGGTCCGCGAGTGCTGTGGCCGGGAGCTGCTTCGGGTCATCGCGGGGACCGCAGTCGGAGCGTTGGGAGCAGGCGCTGCGACGGCGTTGGTCGCCCAGGCTCCTCCTGCACTGCCGGAGCTGGGGGTCGTGGCCGTGGGGGCGGTGGTGGGCGGAGCCGTGTTGTGGATGGCACGCCGGCTCACCTTCGCCGTCTGGTTGCATCTCGAGCTCAGAGGTACCGGAGCATGATCCTCACCGAGATCGCGGGCGCTGTGGGCACCGCATGGCGCCACCGTTGGAGCACTGCGGGCATCGCTCTCATGTTCACACTGGTCAGCGCCGTCCTCACTATGACACTGGCCGAGGTGGTGACCCAGTCGTCAGTGGTGATGGCGGCCCAGCGTCTGCGCGAGCTCGACGCCACCACCTTCACTCCCTACTACCTCGGGGATCTGGACAACGATCCGAGTACTGGCCTGATGGAGAACCTGGGTGATCGCATCGCCTCGGGCTCGGCCTACACGATGGTCCTCAGCAACGTGGAGGTCAGCAACCCTTCCTTCGCCGGAGGCAACCCAGTGGTGATCGTCGTCGGGCAGGCCGCTCAGAACGCCGTGACCGGAGCCAGACTCTGCTCTCCGGCGCCCTGCGCCATGGTTGGGGATCAGGTCCCCCATCCCGTGGACGGACCGCTGCACGTCGGAGGTCGCAGCGTGCCGGTAGCGGGCCGAACGCCGTCGTCGGCCTCGCTCTTCGACCCCGCTGCGGTAGGAATCGACCTGAGCAGATCAGTGCTGATCGCGCTGCCGCCCTCGAGCCTGGATCACCTGGATGGCACCGAGCAGGAGGAGGCCGTGTGGCGCACGGTTCTGCTCTGCGCCACCGACGACGACACCGAGCAGTTCATCTCGGCTGCCAGGCAGGACCGGCTGGCTCTGGTTCCGCACCGGTTGGCCGCAGATCAGTCCGAGCGCTCCCGCAAGCTCCTGGTGTGGGCTGCCATGCACGGTGTCGGTCTGCTGGGGCTGACTGCCCTGGTCTCCATCGCCTACGGCGCCTCCATTCGGTCGGTGCTGCGACGCGAACGAGCCGACCTGCTGCTGCGTCATCTCTATGGCGCGACGTCGGCTCATCTCACCATACGCCTGGCGGCCTTCCTGGCCGTCACCATGCTGGTGCTTCCGGCTCTGACGCTTCTGGCCTTGGCGGCCAGCACTCTGTTGAGGGGCGCCGCAGCGGCAGCCGGGAGCGCCCTCCTCATCATCTACCTGGTCTTTCTCATGGCGACGGTCCGCCGTGTGCGATTCGAGTTCGCGCGATCCGGGACAGTCCGATGACGGGGGTCTTGGAGCTGATCGAGGTCAGCGTCGATTACCACCGTGGCGGTCAGCCGGTCCATGCACTCGACTCGGCGTCGCTTGCCATCGGCCGATCCGAGTCGGTAGCGGTGATGGGGCCCTCCGGGTGCGGCAAGTCAACCCTGCTGGGCGTGCTGGCACTGACGATCCCACCGACCTCCGGGAGCGTCCTCGTCAATGGCGTCCCCGCTCCCTCCAGCCCGGATGGGCGAGCCCGGACCCGTAACCGCTTACTGGGCCTCATCCCTCAAAGCGGCGCGGTCATCGACCATCTGAGCGTGCTGGCGAATGTCTCTCTTCCCCTGGAGTACAGCAGGCCCCGCGCCAGGCGCAGGGTCAGGCACGAGCGGGCCAGACAGGCCCTGGCCGACGTCGGGATCGGTTGGGCCGAGGCGACCACACCCCCGCGGCTCTCAGGTGGGGAGCGTCAGCGTGTGGCCGTCGCGCGAGCCCTGGTCAACCGGCCGCGCTGCATCCTGGCCGATGAGCCCACGGCGTCGCTGGACTCCGCCACCGCCCTGGAGGTCACGTCGCTGCTCATCTCCCGGAGCACTCGTCACGGCGGCAGCCTCATCATCGCCACGCACGATCCACGGGTAGCTGAGGCCTGTGACCGGGTCCTGACCATGCAGGACGGCCGGATCACCGGTTGAGGCGATCAGTCTCCCCTTGTCATCAGCACGTGCGTCAGCGGCGTTTGCGGTAGGTGGTGGCCTCGGTCTCGTAGGAGGTGTCACCCTGGACGACGGCGCGCAGGAGCACCTCGGCCCACCGCACGACCTCCTCGCCGGACAGGGCCGCCCCGCCCATGCGGTTGGTGCCCGGCGCGGGCACCACGATGGTGCGCGTGGCCGGCTTCAGCACGGTCCCCGGGTAGAGGCGGGTGACCTTCATGCGCGCCGACTCGGGCAGGTCCACCGGGGCGAAGCGCACCGACTTGCCCTGGGCGACGATCTCGCGCACCCCCAGGTGGGCCGCGAGCGCACGCAGCCTGGCCAAAGAGGCTAAACGCCGGGTGGGCTCGGGAACGGGTCCGTACCGGTCGGCGAGCTCCTCAAGCACATCAGCCACCTCCGACTCGCTGCGGGCGGCCGCGAACTTGGTGTAAGCCTCCAAACGCAGCCGCTCATGGGCGACATAATCCTCGGGAATGGTGGCGTCCACGGGCAGCTCAATGCGCAGGTCCTCGTCGATCCCCGCCTCGGCATCGGTCTCGGGACCCGCACTCCCACCGATCTTGAGGGACTTCTTGTAGGCGGCCACGGCCTCGGAGACCATGCGCACGTACAGGTCGAAGCCG
>CAJZFF010000103.1 GCA_915069725.1 uncultured Actinomyces sp. | reverse complement strand
CTACATCGAGCCACGAGGACGCACCTCAGGGCCCGCCGACTGCACCCCCACGGTGCGGCCGCGAACCCCAACGTGCGTCCTCGCGGCGTACTCTTCAGAGAGAACTCACCGGAACCGAGAACCTCCACCAGTCCGACGGATAATGAGGGACATCGATGGTTGAGACAGCATTCTCCGTACTCATGAGCCTGATCCTGAGCGTGGCCGGCATCCTGCTCGTGGTGCTGGGGCGTCGGATGTCGCGGCGCAGGCTCCCACCGAACTCGTGGGCGGGAGTGCGCTACGAGATCGCGCTGCGCTCGGAGGACAACTGGTACACGATGCAGGCCCGGTGCGCGGCGGCGACTGTGGGACTGAGCGTGGTCCTCCTCGACTCGGCTGTCCTCTTCGCCATTCAGGCGGTCCTGCCCGAGACGATCTCGATCCTGATCCCCATGGCCATCATGCTGATTCAGACGGTTGCTGGTATCGCGTTCGTTCACGTTCAGGCCCGCAGGTGCGCCGCGGAGCTGACGCAGAGTGCGTAGGTCGGCTCCCCCACTCACTGACGCAGGTGAGGGAGCCAGCCGGGGATGGTCGGCGTCCGGGGTGAGCGCTCAGCCCTGGTAGACGATCTTGGCCTTGACGTCGTCGACGGCCTCCTCGCCCAGGTAGTGGCGCACGATCTCCAGGCCGAAGTCGATGGCGGTACCCATGCCGCGGGAGGTGATGACGGGGCCGTCGGCCACGACGGCGGCCTGACTGACCTGCGCGCCGTGCTCGGCGAGCACGCCCACGAAGCCGGGGTTCGACGTCGCCTGGCGCCCCTCGAGCAGGCCCAGCTCGGCCAGGATCGAGGGGGCGGCGCAGATCGCGGCCACGGGCCGACCGGCGCGCACCCGCTCGGTGACCGCGGCCATGAGGGGATCGATGGCCTTGAGGTTGGGGGTGCCGGGGATGCCGCCGGGCAGGACGAGCATGTCGTAGTCGTCCAGGTTCGCCTCGGCCAGGGTGAGATCGCAGGTGACGACGATGTTGTGGGAAGAGACGACGGCCCGCTCGGGGGTCACGGAGATCATTGTCGTGGGGATACCGGCGCGGAAGAGGATGTCCACGGTCGCCAGCGCCTCGACCTCCTCCAGCCCGGGGGCGATGAACACGGCGACGGCCTTGTCGGTCCTCTGGTCGGTGGGCGCGTGGAATGCGGGCATGTCTCCTCCAGGAAGGTCGGCTCAGGTCAGTGCGGCTGGCACCATCACCCTACGCGCCTGTGACGCCGGGCGTGAAGGAAGCCGCGGCTTCATGCCCCCGCCTGCGGCCCTCAGCGCTGGCGCAGGAGGTGCTGCTCGGCACTGTCCAGGATCGGCCGGGCCGCCTCGGGGGCGTAGACGCTCAGGCCGCCGTCGGACACGGGCAACTCCACGTTGCCGTCGTCGGCGATGGTGACCGGCTCGTGCCCGCCCAGGACGCAGATCCACTGCTCGCCGGCGTGCCGCGCCCCGACGTGGAGGCGTTTGGTGGCGGCCCTGCGGTCGGACAGGACGACGGCGAGCCCGGAGCCGGGGTGGGCGTCGTCGCCCTCGCGCGCGAAGCCGACGACGTCGGGGTCGTCGAGGGCGTCGTGCTGGGGGCCGTGGGCCAGGGCGCGTCGCATGGTCATGAGCAGCGGCAGCTCGGTGACGGCCGGCAGGTCGCCGGTCTCGGGGGTGCCGAACAGGTCGCCCCAGAAGACGCAGGGAGTTCCAGCCTCGCGCAGCAGGATGAGGGCGTAGGCCGAGGGCTTGAACCAGGACTCGATGGTGGAGGCCAGGGACTGGCCCGGCTGGGTGTCGTGGTTCTCCACGAAGGTCACGGCGCGCGTGGGGTCGGCGGCCACGAGGGTGCCCTCGAAGAGGCGGGACAGGTCGACGTCGCCGTTGGAGGTGGAGGCGGCGTGCAGGTGGAAGTGGAGGGGGACGTCGAACAGGCTCATGAAGGGCACGGTCTCCAGGTAGCCCTCCAGCTCGGCGACGTCGCGGGACCAGTACTCGCCCACGGCCGGCAGGGCGCGGCCGGTGGCGCGGCGCAGCTCGGGCAGCCAGCGGGCGAAGAAGTCGGCGCCGACGTGCTTGAGGGCATCCAGGCGCAGGCCGTCGACGCCGGTGGTCTCCACGTACCAGCGCCCCCAACGGTCCATCTCGGCGCTGACGGCGGGGTCGATGACGTGGACATCAGAGCCCATGAGGTAGTCGTAGTTGCCGAGCTCGTCGTTGACGTTCTCGTTCCACTGCTTGCCCTCGAAGAGCCAGACTCCCTGCTGGTGGCGGGCCTCGTCCCAGTCGGTGCCGTGGAAGCAGGTCCAGTCCCAGGTGAAGTCCGAGTGGGCGCCGGCGCGCCCCGGGAAGGTGTAGCGGGTCCAGGCGGTGATCTCCTCGGTCTCACCGATGGTGCGCGTGCGGTCGTGGGGGTCGACGGGCGTGGCGCGCACGACCTCGGTGGCGTCCCCGCCCATGCGGTGGTTGAGGACGATGTCCGCCACGACGCTGATTCCGGCCGCGTGCAGGGCCTCGATGGCGGCGAGGTAGCCCTCCTTGGTGCCGTACTTGGTGGGGATTGTGCCCTTCTGGTCGAACTCGCCCAGGTCGTAGGTGTCGTAGACGCCGTAGCCGACGTCCTCCACGCCGGCCTGTCCCTTGTAGGCGGGCGGCAGCCACACCGAGCTCACTCCGCAGTCGGCCAGGAGGGCGGCGTTGTCCGCCAGGAGGCGCCAGTGGGTGGAGTCGGCGGGCAGGTCCCAGGCGAAGGCCTGGAGCAGGAGGGGGTTGACGACGTCGTCCGGGTTGGCGGGGCTGGGCTGGGCGTGGTTCTCGGTCACGGTTCCGATGCTGCCAGTCCTCCCCCGCGGGCGGGGACATTTCTGTGCGGCCGGGGGCGTTCGACGCCGTCGGGGACCGGAATGCTGTCCCCCTACGCGCAGCTCGTCCCCGGCCGGGAGAAAGTGCACCCCCACGCGCAGTATGTCCCCGCAGACAGAAGAAGGAGGGACGATGTGGACAGTGCGGAACGGCGGCCCCATAATGGTGGAGAGCCACCCGGGTGCTAGCCGGGCGACTCCCCTAGCAAGCAGTCAGCCTCAGCTGAACCACTTGCTCAGGGCATTCACCAGGACACCGACGGCCCGGATCAGGCGAGCGATAGAGGTCAAAACGTCGCTCACCTTCCGGGCCGTTACCTTGCCCCGGCGGACTTTCGCGTTCCGGCCTTTCGGCTTGGACACGGCCCTCACCTCCTTCCCAGCTCCTCTCCTCCCCGACCAGGACACTGCAAACGTTCCGGGGGAAGGAGCCGAAGGGAGGCGCCCCAATCATGCCAGCCAGCACTGACATCCTGAGCTCGGCCCTCACGCAGTTGCGGGCCGAGCAGCTGCACATTCCCTCTGGGGCTTGTGCAGCTCACGCAGTCACCGACGGCACCGTCGCAGGTTCCGCGAGCATCACAGACCTCGCAGGCTCCGGCTCGGCAACAAGCGCGGGGCTCTGTTCGCCAACCTGCAGGCCACCGCCGCCCAGGGGGCCGCCGGGCGTCTGAGACCGCTCGAGCCTGACTCCTACAGACGGCTCCCCTGGGTCCTTCGCGATTCCGGGGGCGCAGTGCGTGTGCTCAGCCTCCGGCGTCGGATCGGGGACGTACTTCTCACCCGAGGACTGCGTTCTCCCACCGGCGACTGCGCCCCGGCACGCGCATTCTGGCGGCAAGCACAGTCCTCGCCGCGAAAGTACGTCCTCGCAGCACAAGTGCGTTCTCGACGGCGTCGGCCGCGCTCCCGCCGAGGCCTGCTCGAAGCCCATTGCAGATAAGGGCAGTAATGCATGACGCAATCCACGTCTAGGACTTACCTCCCACACGCCGCGGACACCCCCTGCTCAGCCCACCCTCACCCCACACAGATCCTTGCCACCTCAACGGAAAACCTGTCTCAGAGAGCGGAACCAACCGACCGGGAGTCCGTCGTTGTCAGATGAGCACCACCACCGGGCCGTAGCCTGAGACGCAGCCGAGGCCGCATCACATCCTGTTTCGAAGCAGGTGAGTCCGGGCGGTCCTCGTGACAGTCTCAGCTACGACGTCGTGGAGGCATATCGTGCGAATCGCCCTTTTCGCCACCTGTCTTGCGGACACCATGTTCCCGCAGGCAGCGCAGGCAACCGTCACCATCCTGGAGCGCCTCGGCCACCAGGTCTGCTTCCCCGAGGGACAGGTCTGCTGCGGCCAGATGCACGCCAACACCGGCTACTTCAAGCAGGCCGCCAAGATCACCCGCAACCACGTGGAGACCTTCTCCCCCGTGCTCGACGGCGAGTGGGACGCCATCGTCATCCCCTCGGGCTCGTGCACCGGCGCGGCCCGTCACGAGCAGGGCCTCGTGGCCGAGCACGTGGGCGACACGGCCCTGGCCAAGCGGGTCGAGCAGATCGCCGCACACACCTACGACCTGACCGAGCTGCTCATCGATGTCCTGGGCACCGAGGACGTGGGCGCCTACTTCCCGCACACGGTCACCTACCACCCCACCTGCCACTCGCTGCGCGTCGCCAAAGTCGCCGACCGCCCCTACCGCCTCCTCAAGGCCGTCGAGGCCCTCACCCTCATCGACCTGCCCGACGCCGAGGTCTGCTGCGGGTTCGGCGGCACCTTCTCCATGAAGAACTCCGAGACCTCCACCGCGATGCTCGCCGACAAGATGAGCAACGTGATGTCCACGCGCGCCGAGGTCCTGTGCGCCGGCGACTACTCCTGCCTCATGCACATCGGCGGCGGCCTGTCCCGCGTCAACTCCGGGGTGCGCATCATGCACCTGGCCGAGATCCTGGCCTCCACCAAGGACGCGCCCTTCGAGGGCAACATCTCCTTCGCCCCCAAGCACGTCCAGCACACCGGTAACTCTCAGCACACACAGGCGGTGGCACGATGACACAGGTATTTCTCGGTATGCCCCACACGGGCGGGTGGCGCACCGAGGTCGAGCAGCCCGAGGACACGCTGCGCTGGGGACCCACCTTCCCCGAGGGCGCGCACAAGACGCTGGCCAACACCCAGATGCGCCGCAACCTGGGCCACGCCACGCGCACCATCCGCTCCAAGCGCGCCGACCGCGTCGCCGAGATGCCCGACTGGGAGGACCTGCGCAACGCCGCCGAAGCCGTCAAGTTCGAGGTGGCCTCGCGCCTGCCCGAGCTGCTGGAGCAGTTCGAGGCCAACGTGACCGCCCGCGGCGGCATCGTCCACTGGGCGCGTGACGCCGCCGAGGCCAACCGGATCATCACCGACATCATCGCCTCCAAGGGCGTCGACGACATCGTCAAGGTCAAGTCGATGGCCACCCAGGAGACGAACCTCAACGAGTACCTGGCCGACCGGGGCATCACCGCCCACGAGACGGACCTGGCCGAGATGATCGTCCAGCTGGCCGACGACATGCCCTCGCACATCGTGGTGCCCGCGATCCACCGCAACCGCTCCGAGGTGCGCGGCATCTTCCTGGACCGCATGGAGGACGCCCCGGCGGACCTCTCCGACGACCCCAAGGAGCTCACGGCCGCGGCCCGCTCGCACCTGCGCAACAAGTTCCTGCACGCCTCGGTGGCCGTCTCCGGCACGAACATGGGTGTGGCCGAGACCGGCACGGTCTCGATCTACGAGTCCGAGGGCAACGGGCGCATGTGCCTGACCCTGCCGGACACGCTCATCACCCTCATGGGGATCGAGAAGCTGGTGCCCCGCTTCCAGGACGTGGAGATCTTCTCCCAGCTCCTGCCGCGCTCGGCCACCGGTGAGCGCATGAACCCCTACACCTCCATGTGGACCGGTGTCACCGAGGGCGACGGCCCCAAGGAGTTCCACCTGGTGCTCATGGACAACGGGCGCACCAAGACCCTGGCCGACCCGGTGGGCCGCCAGGCCCTGGCCTGCATCCGCTGCGGGTCGTGCATGAACATCTGCCCCGTCTACCAGCACACCGGCGGACACGCCTACGGCTCGGTCTACCCCGGCCCCATCGGCGCGATCATCACGCCCCAGCTCACCCAGGGGCTGGCCGACGACGACCCGGTCCACACCCTGCCCTTCGCCTCCTCCCTGTGCGGGGCCTGCGGCGAGGTGTGCCCGGTCAAGATCGACATCCCCACGATCCTCATCCACCTGCGGGCCCGCTCCGTGGACGTCAAGCGCCGCGCGGTGCCGGACGTGTGGGATGTGGCCATGAACGTCTCGGCCCCGGTGATGTCGAAGAGCTCGCTGTGGGCCGCCGCCTCGCAGACGGTCAAGGCCTCGGCGCTGCTGGGCGGCAAGGAGGGCAAGATCGGTGCCCTGCCCTTCCCGGCCTCCCTGTGGACCGGGGCGCGCGACCTGCCGGTGGCCCCCTCGGAGACCTTCCGCCAGTGGTGGAAGCGCACTCACCCCGAGGGTGAGACTCCGCTGAGCCAGGTCGCCGGCGCCCAGCGCGGCCGCGGTCACGCGGACGGCTTCCCGGCCGA
>CAJZFF010000102.1 GCA_915069725.1 uncultured Actinomyces sp. | reverse complement strand
GGGGCCGGGGGCCGGGGCGGCCTCACCGTCGACGATGTCGTCGAAGTCCTCGTCCTCGTACTGGGGGCCGGAGTCATCGGCGAAGTCGCGCGGGTCGGCGACCTCGATGATGTGCTCCTCCTCGCCGGACTCCTCGATACCCTCGGAGTCGTCAGAGTCATGTGAGTCGGTCGAGCGGGCTGAGTCGTCAGGCTTCTCGAGGCGCCCTGCGGCCTTGCGCCCCTCGGGGCTCTCATCGTCGGTGGGCGACCCGTCGGGAGAGACGGGGACGCCGTCGGACTCCCCCTGGGTTTCGGGCTCGGCGACCTCGGCGGATACTGCAGGCTCGCCGGGGCCCGTGGCCTCGGGCGAGACCGCCGACTCGGCGGCCTCAGTGGCTTCAGCGGCTTCAACAGTTTCGGCGGCCTCGGCCGCCTCGGCGTCGTCGGGCACCTGCTCGGGCTCCTGAGGACTGGAGTGACGCATCCACCCGCCCAGGAAGCGGGAGAGCGGGGTGGGGGCGGAGTGGGGCGCGTCGTTGGTCATGGCCACATGGTCCCACGTCCGGGCGGCCTTGTGGGGTGGAGGTCCTCCCCAGTTCGGCGATGATGCGAGGCGCCGCCGCTCACGCCCACTCTTTGGGACTCACGGGTGGTAGGCGCCCCCGCTGCGCGCTCCCCTACGTCTCGTCCAACGAAGCGCGCATGATCTCGCCAATGGTGCCGATCGTGTCCAAATCGGATACAAAGGAGCTTGCGCACTCTTCACGCCGTCAACAGATCCGCGGAATCATGCGGTTCTGATCTATCTTCACACACCCACTTCGGGCCTTTGTATCCGATTTGGACATCTCGCGCCCGGATCGCCCCTGCACAAGGCCCTCTCAGTCGAGGAGTCCGGCGGAAGCGCGGCGGGCGGCGTCGGTGAGCTCGTCGGCGGTGGCCAGGAGGGCGGAGTCGCGGCGGGTGACGCGGTCGGCGAGTTCGTCGGTGTCGTCCTCGATCCACACGGGGTTGGAGCCGGCCGCCAGGGCGCGCAGGAATCCGGCGGTGGCGCTCAGCAGTGGGGCGATCTCGGTGACCGAGCCCTCGACGCTGCCGGCCAGGACGGCGTCGAGACGCTCGCGCAGGTCGGTCGGGGAGGGTGCGGGGCGCGCCTCGCTAAGGGCGGACTCGAGGCGGGCGTTCGTGGTGTCGTCGGCCTCGGTGAGGTCGATGACGGTGGCGTAGCGGCGGGCGACGAGATCGGGGTCGCGACGGATCCACTCGCGCACGAGGAACAGGCGCCACAGGGTACCGGGCAGGGTGGTGGCCGGGGAGTCGGCCCACAGCTCGGCGATGTCGTCGATGCCGTTGGCGGCGACCGCGGCGACGACGCCGGAGCGGGTGATGGGGTCGTCCTCGGTCTCGGTGCCGGGGAAGCCGCCGATGAGGGCCTGGGCAGCGCGGTGGGCGAGCTCGGAGGCGACGGCGGTGTCGGTGCTGCCCTCGATCTGTTCGGCGGCCTCGGGGTCGAGCCGGGCGGGGCGGTGGAACTGGCGGGCCATGGGAACTCCTCACGCGGTGCGGGCGCGCCGGCGACGACGCGCAGCCCCATTGTCTCGCGGGAGCATGGGCGCTCCCCCACCGGTTCACTTCCGGCCGACGGTGAGGCCGGTTCGACACGGCGGTCGGTCGTCCGGCTATGCTGGCCCCTGCCGATGGCGTCTGGACTCTGCTTCCGGCCGTCGGCGCGCCCCCTTAGCTCAGTTGGTCAGAGCTGCGGACTTTTAATCCGAAGGTCGTGGGTTCGAGCCCCACAGGGGGTACCCCGCCGGCCTCGACCCCACCAGGGACCGGGGCCGTACTCGTGCCCGGGACGTAAGGTGCCGGAACCCAACCCTCGGCGCTGCGGGTGGGATAGAGGTCAGCAACCCCCACCCCGAACAGTTCAGCGGCCACGGCCAAATCACCCGCAGTCCAACGCACCTTGCCGCGCAGACGGCTAGAGACGCTTTGCCCTGGCACACCAAGAAGTGTCCCAAGGTGGGCGCGAGTGATTCCGCGGGAAAACAGATGCTGCTGCACCGTGAACCCAACTGCGGCATCGAACCCCGCAAGAGTCGACGACGCCTCGGACAGTGCTTGCGAACTCATACAACTAGCATAACGAATGAAACGTCAGACTTCAAACGTAGCGATCCGCTGATGTCTGCGCGGCAGGTTGTGGAGCGCCGGCCCGACGCTGGCATCACCCGGCAGCAGCTTTGGCGCTGGGGACGTGAAGGGTTGATCGACATGGTTCGACTGCCGTCGGGCCGAGTGAAGTTTCGACAAAGCACCATCGAGGCCCTCTTAAATCCGTCGGCACCTTCGGTGTCGTCGGTGCCCGGCATTGTGGGTGTGGAGCTTCCTGGTCAGGGGGCGTTGTTGTGATGACGGCTGTCGACGCGGTCCCAGTGTCTGAGTGGTTGTCGTTGGGGGCGCAGCGCCCGGTGGTGCGGTACCCGGGGACGGGTGCTGGTGGCAGGCGGTGCTTGGCACGTCTGCTGGTTTGTATGGTGGAGTCTGGTGTGGTGCGCCCGGTGTGGCGGGTCGGGTCTGAGTCGTGTCCACCGCGGATGCCCTCGGTGCGGAGCTGGGTGAGGCGTGGGGACGTCACCTGGGGCGGGTGGAGGCCTGCCGTGAGGTGTGCGAGCGGGCTGCCGGCCTGGCTCGGACGGTGGGCGCTGACCTGACGGGGCTGCCGGTGGTGGTTGATGCCTGAGGAGGCTCGTGTGAGCTGGTTGTCCTGGCGCCGTCGGGGCGGCAGGTCAGGGTGCTGGTGCCGAGCCCCGACGGGCCGGTGGAGGCGCGCCTGGGGTGGGAGCCCTGGGTCGAGGGGCTGGACGACGCCGCGGTGGCTGACCTGGTCAGGAGCGTGCCGTGAGTTGGTCAGGTCTGGTAGGCGATGTGGTTGGTGTCGGCCAGGGCGATGTAGAGGCTGCCAGTTTTCTGGGAGACACGCAGGGTGCCAATGACGATGACATGGTGACCGGCGAGGTCACCGATGCTGGCGTCGAGGTTGTCCTGGACGCTGCTGGCCTGGTCGTTGCGGATCATGATGGCGGCGGTGTCCTTGGGTCTGGTGCCGGGCTGGTTCACCAGGTGCAGGAAGATGCTCTTGGTGGGAGCGTTCTCGGCGTAGTTGGTGACCTTGCCGTAGAAGCATGCGCGCAGGCCCTTGTAGGCGGGCGTGAGGGTGTTGGCGGGTCTTACGAGCTGGTTGACGGAGCCGGGGCGCTGGCCGGGAAGCGCGATGAGAGCGTGGGGGTCGAGGCGGCCGTCCAGGGCCCGGGTGAGCAGGGAGGCTAGCGTTGTGGTGGATTGTGTGGGGGCGTTTCGTCTGCGGGCAGGGCCGGGTTGGGCGGTGGCCATGGGGCGGCCGGCGGCCTGGGTACGGCTGGTGGGCGTCGCCGTGCCCGTGCTGGTTCCTGGCCCGGTGGCGATGAGAAGCAGCGTGGGTCCCTCGTGGCGGGTGCGGGTGGTGGTGGAGCCGTCGCGGTGGCCTTTGACGGCACGCTCGGCGGCGTCTCCTTCGTCGCAGCCAGTGATGTGCTTCCTGGACCAGAAGTGGGGGCGCACGTGCTTGGAGGTCAGCGCCCTGGGGCCGGCGGGAGCCCGGCAGGGTCTGCCTTGGGAGTCCTGGCCGGGGCAGGTCAGGTCCTGGGGCGGGTTGGGAAGGTCCGCGTACCGGCTGATGCTGAGCAGTTGCCCTCGACTGAGTGCGTAGCGCATGGTGGCTCTCCTTTCTTGGAGCACGGGGGCCTTCCGCCGTTACTCCGACAGGGGCGACAGATGAGCTCTGCTCACCCCGATGGCCGGCTGACGGTCGTACGTAGCCTGACCCAAATGGGAATACGTGCCTGCGCCCTCCCATCCACCCCAATTATTTCCGTGACCTACGACAGGAATTCCTGCCATGAGATTCGGGATGGTCGTGAGGGCGTTCCCGTCTGACTCCTTCTGGCGCGTGCTGGAGCCGGAGCCGTGGTGGTACTGGCTACTCGGTTCCTCAGCCCTCTGGGCGGTTTCTAGGACAGGGGCACTGCTGCGGGCTGCGGTCCGGCACTGCCCTACTACTCCGACGGTCGTGGGTCCGAGCCCCACAGGGGCCCCGCATCGGCCTCGGCCCCACCAGGGACCGGGGCCTTCTTTACGCCCGGGGACACAGGCAACTGACACCCACTCCCTCCCACCACAAGTAGGAGAAGACGCGTTTCCAGCCCGAAGCCTGGAGTGCATGTTGGCGCAGCCCTCTGAGGCAGGGCCCTGATGGACCACTGGAGGCTGGCTTCTTGAGTGACGAGCACGAGTTCGATGTTGAGCTCGTCAGTTCGGACAGGGTGTGGCGCACCTCGGCACAGATGTAGGTGGGAGCAGTGAGGTGCTGCTTCTGGGCCAAGGGGTCGCAACGTGCTCACCCCAGTCGTCGCACTAGGTGAGAGCAAGTCTGCTGGCGTCGTGCCGGCGTTGATGGAGGGAGAACTGGTATGAGCCTTAAAGCAGCACATTGGGCTGTGCACGAGGCAAGAGGCCTGAAGCCGCTGGAGAGGCTGCTGCTTCTGGTCTTAGCGGAGCATGCGGATGATCGAAACCGTGTGTGGCCATCACAGGATCGACTTGCCCACATGGTGGGGACATCGCCATCGACGTTGCGTCGTTGCCTGAGGCGCTTGGAGAGACTGGGCCTGCTGACGCATGAGTGCCAGTGGGCGATCGATGAGTCGACCGATATGCTTCGGATGACGGACGTTTATCAGCTTCATGTAGGTACGAGGCCCACCAGGGGCGCCCTCAAGGACTGCTCACGGCCTTCCCATCCGACTGGGCCCCACAGGCCACGCGAGTCCGCGTCCAAGCCGGTGGACCACCATATCGAAGCCCACAAGCGCAAGGTAACGGTCCGGAAGGTGGGAGACGTAATCAACTACGCCGTCCACCTGGCCTTGACCGTCATCACCCTTGCGGACACTCTGAATAACTGGTTCAGCTGAACCGATTGCTTGCCTGGGGAGTCACCCGGTTGTACCCGGGTGACTCCCCACCATGATGGTTGGCGCTGCTCTGTCACATCTGCACCTCGACAAAGCGCATCAAGAATGCCACCAGGGGGCTCGGCACCTCAGATGGCACCAATCCAGACGAGGCGGACGCCCCGCCCAGCGGGAACGGGAGAGAACGCTCGTGTCGAGCCGGGCTCGATCGGCGCCAGCCCAGATGGCCGGATGCGAGCACAGCTCACTCAGCCACCGGACATACCAGGGGCTGAGGACCGCACCTTACGGATCGCGGACTGCTCCGGAGACTCACCATCCAGCCTCCGCGGCAGCTTGGTCATTTTCCGCTTGCGGCGGCGTCGAGCACGCGCCCGACGTAGCTGCCGAACTTCTCGGTAATGCTGCCGTGGTCGTCGTCGGGCCATTCGCTCCAGATATGGCCGAAGCCCGCCGAGCGGTAGTAGGCCAGGCTGTTGCGGGCGTGCCCGCTGCCATCGAATCCGTCGAGGCTGTTAGCGGGCACATCGCGTGTCCCGGTCACCCAGTTCAGCCAGAGCCGTTCCTTGGCGCCTGAGGAGAAGGCCGCCTGCTCCACGGGCGCGTCGCCGCCCCCGAAGAGCAGGAAGCCCCCGCCCGCCATGCGCTCGGCGTAGTCCGGGAAGAACCACTGGCTGATGAACTCCGAGCCGCCGGAGTAGCCCACGAGCCAGACACGATCCGTGGTGGCGCCGCACTCGGCGACCACGTAGTCGAGTGCCTGCTCCAAGTAGTGAATCTTGCCGTCCTGATCCTCCAGCCACCAGGTCCCGTCGTCTCCGGGAGCGCGCACCGAGACCACGTCGTACCCGCGAGCGCTCGCCGCCTCGACGACTCCCCCGGCGCCGGCCAGGCCGCCGCGGGACCTCTCGTCCTGGTCCTGGTTCCCCTGACTGTGGAAGGACTGCCCATCACCGTCGAGGTAGACGACCAGTCCGACCGGCGCTCCCGTCGTCGCGTAGAAGATGCAGTCGGAGGTCTCGTCCTCGTCATCGGTGTAGGAGAACGCAGCGGGAACCGACAGGTCGCCCGACGTCGGCCGCAGGCTCGGCGCAGCACCGGCCCCGCGCGAGCGCAGGTACGGCGGCGGAGTCGAGTGCGTTGCCGCTCGCTGCGGCCCCCGAGAAGCGCAGCCGGCCAGGATGAGGCCCGCCATCGCGCCGCTCAGGGCTCGCCGCGAGAGGTGCGCCGCCACGCTGTCCACCCACCTTCCCGATCGCCGTCAGCCACTCGACGGTAGCACCGGCATCCCGGTTCCGCTCGGCCGGAGCTGGGGCTGAACCGTCTCACCGATGACACTGCCCACCGACACAGCCATGGGGCGCGCAACTCGTGACGCGACGTCATCAACGCCCAGGACCTCACTGCGAATGCCGCCGCACGCGGTACCTCAGGCGGGAGTGCCCTGACTGCCCTGACCTCCCTTGGCTCCGCGACCGCGGCCTCCACGTCTACGGGAGCCGCCGCTGCGGCC
>CAJZFF010000101.1 GCA_915069725.1 uncultured Actinomyces sp. | reverse complement strand
CTGCCCCAGGCGGCGCGCCGGCGAGCGGTTCTCCTCCAGCAGCCGGGCAGTGGCGGCCTCCAGGGCGGTGGCCAGGGGCTGGCCGGCCACGTAGCCCAGGGCCGCCCCCAGCGCTGACAGAGCCAGGTACTTGGCCACGTAGAGGCGGCGTATCCGCCCCAGCGGTGCCCCGATGGCCTTGAGCACGGCGATCTGGGCCAGGTCCGTCTCGACGGCCGCCAGCACCGTGTAGCGCAGAGCGAGGACGGCGACAACGGCCAGAATGACAGCCACCACCAGGGCCACTGCCACGATGAGCATGGCGTTGAGTGAGTTCATGAGCTGGATCATCGAGGCGCTGACGTTGATGCCGTTACTGGGCAGACCCGCCTCCTTGTAGGCGTCGATGACGCCGCCGGGAGGGGTGGAGTCGGTCAGGCTCATCTCGATGAGGTACTCGGGCTCGGTGATCTGCTGCTCCAGGGCGGAGAAGTCCTCGGGCGAGACCACCAGGCGCTTGGAGGGGATCATGGCGGCATTCATCTGGGCGTCGCGTGCGAATCCCACGACGGTCAGGGTCGTGGTCCTGCCGGCGCTGGAGACGGTCACGGTGTCGCCGACATCGGCGCTGTTGATCGCCCGGTAGTGGATCGGCAGGACCACCTCTCCCGGCCCCGGGCTGACGGGCTCGCCGTCGTCGTCGAGCAGGAGGTCGAGGTGCTTGGGGGAGGTGATGAAGGCGGGCTCGTTGTAGGAATCGGACTGGTTGACGCCGTTGATGGATAGTTCCTGGCGCGCTACCGGAAGGGTCTTGATGACCTCGTGGTCGGTGACGTCGCTGCGCGCCTGCACCCACGTCTCGATCGCCTGGAGGTCGCGGTCGTCGATCCGGCCGGAGTGCATCTGCACCAGGTCCGGGAGCCTGGCCCGCTGCGAGAGCCGGTGCGTGGCCGACAGGCTGTCCACCACCAGGGACGTCCCGGCCGACATCAGTGTGGCCGCCAGGGCGATGAGGGCGGTCAGGGTGGCGGCCACGACGGCGCCGCGCGCCAGGTCCGCCTTGAGAAGTCGCATCAGCATGACAGCAGCCTCCTTGGAGTCTGTCCTCGGTCTTGCGGGCTCTTTCCCAGATGAGGGAACGGTTCTCGACGCTAATCGACTGACGGTCGGTATCGAGAATAGACTGACGGTCGAAACGCGTCAAGGCGTGTCGTGGGTGGCTGGTTCGCATCCGGCCGCGCCCCCGTGGCAGGGTTGTCCCGCGCGCGCACCTCTCCCGACCCGGCGGGGTGGGCGGGGCGTGCGGATGCGGATCAAGACAGGGGCGCGGTGCGCCCACGGGCCGATGAGAGCAGGAACAGCGACAGTGGAGGTCTGGTACGGCGCCGAGCAGGTGCCAGCGAGCCTGAGCGCTCCGGGAGGGCCGGGTACCGTGGTCACGATGGGCATCTTCGACGGCGTCCACCGCGGGCATCAGGCGGTCCTGGGACGCGTCGTCGAGCTCTCCCACGAGCTCGCCCGCGACGGTGAGCGGCCCCTGGCCGTCGCGGTCACCTTCGACCCCCACCCCCGTAGCGTCCACCAGCCCGAGGCCGACCTGCCCCTCATCGCCTCCCTGACCGACCGCCTGGCCTCCCTGGGGGACCTCGGTCTCGACGCGGTCCTGGTCATCACCTACACCCTCGACTTCGCCGCCCAGAGCCCGCAGGACTTCGTGCGCACCTGGCTGGAGGAGCTGCTCGGGGCTCGCGCGGTCGTCGTCGGTGACGACGTCCGCTTCGGTTGGCACAACTCCGGGGACGCCGCCACCCTGGAGCAGATCGGTCGCCAGGACGGCTTCGAGGTGGAGATCGTCTCCACCATCCGTTCCGACGAGGGGCGTCGCTGGTCCTCGACGTGGATCCGCCAGTGCCTCAAGGACGGGAACATGGGGCAGGTCAGCCGGGTCCTGGGCCGTCCCCACCGGCTGCGCGGCGTCGTCGTGCGAGGCCTGCGCCGCGGGCGCGAGCTCGGGTTCCCCACCGCCAACCTGGAGGCCGCCACCGCCGGCGTCGTGCCACCCGACGGGGTCTACGCCGGCTGGCTGATCCGCGGCTGCGCAGACGAGGGCGATGTCCAGCGGCTGCCCGCCGCCATCTCGATCGGCACCAACCCCACCTTCGACGACGTCCCCCAGCGCACCGTCGAGGCTCACGTCCTGGGGCGCGCCGACCTCAATCTCTACGGCGAGGAGGTGGGGGTCGAGCTCGTCGAGCGCCTGCGCCCCATGCTCGCCTTCGATGGGCTCGATGCGCTCCTGGTCCAGATGCGCGCCGATATCGAGGACACTGCCCGGATCCTGGACGTTCCGGTCCCCGAGCCGATCCGTCCCGAGGACGTCACCGCGCAGTAGCCCCGGCGGGTGGGCCGAGCCGTCGCCGGGCGCACGTCGTCGGGTCTGACCGTTGCATCGCGCATCCGCCCCGGAACTGTGCCGGTTCGCACAGCCTCTGGTGTGATCGGAGGGAAGTGGCGCTGGTAAGGTTGGCGGGCCGTCGATCGGCCACGGATACCTCATGCCCGGGAGAACCTGCCCCGGCGCTCCGTGCAACGAGACCCGAAGGAGTCCGCATGTCGGTTACCGCAGAGCGCAAGCAAGAGATCATCGCCGAGTACGCCACCCACGAGGGTGACACGGGCTCCCCGGAGGTCCAGGTCGCCATCCTCACCGAGCGCATCTCCAACCTCACCGAGCACTTCAAGGGTCACGCCCACGACCACCACTCGCGTCGCGGCCTCTACCTGCTCATCGGTAAGCGCCGTCGCCTGCTCGACTACCTCATGAAGGAGGACATCGAGCGCTACCGTGCCCTCATCGCCCGCCTCGGCATCCGCCGCTGAGCGAGCTGACAGCCTCGAGTCGTGCGGCCCGGCCCCTGGAGGGGAGCCGGGCCGCGTCGCGTGTGAGGGGGCGCTTCGCCCGCCCTCAGAGCAGCGAGGTGTAGGGCGCCTTGATGCCCTAGTGGGTTGCGGGGCGCAGGCCAGTTTCGTCCTGCCGTTGGTCACCGCTTTGTCGCGGTCGGTCGAGCCCAGTCCAGGAAGGCATCGGTTCCGCGCGTCCCATCTCACGTGGCATCCGGCGGCGCTGATCGGCATCATGAGGCCGCGCACGATAGAATCTGCGCGGCTGTGCCCTCGTGTACTCGCCGGCTCATCGATGCGCTCCCAGCGTGCGAGCCGGCCAGGAGTGCGCAGGTGACGCAGTCCGCCTCCGGGAAGAGACCCGGGGAGCGGCCGGCCCCGTCGGTTTTCGGTGGTGGCCTCCGGAACCGCGCTCGCGCCCTTGGATCATGGAGATCTGCGTGTGGTAGCACTCGGCTCCGTGGGCCTCGATCGAAGGCCACGGACCCGGCACGACGATCGCGAGAAAGAGACTTCATGTTCATTGACGACCCCGAGGTCACCGCCGCCGAGGCAGTGATCGACAACGGCTCCTTCGGCAAGCGCGTGGTGCGCTTCGAGACGGGCCGCCTGGCCAAGCAGGCCGCTGGAAGCGCCATGGCCTACCTCGACGGTGAGACCGCCGTCCTGTCCGCCACCACCGTGGGCAAGCACCCCAAGGACCAGTTCGACTTCTTCCCCCTGACCGTGGACGTCGAGGAGCGCCAGTACGCCGCCGGCCGCATCCCCGGCTCCTTCTTCCGCCGCGAGGGCCGTGCGGGCACTTCCGCCATTCTCGCCTGCCGGCTCATCGACCGCCCGCTGCGCCCCTCCTTCGTCAAGGGCCTGCGCAACGAGGTCCAGGTCGTTGAGACCGTCCTGGCCATCCACCCCGACGACGACTATGACGTCCTGGCCATCAACGCCGCCTCGATGTCCACCCAGATCGCCGGCCTGCCCTTCTCCGGGCCCGTTGCCGGCACCCGCCTGGCCCTCATCGACGGGCACTGGGTGGCCTTCCCCCGCTACTCCGAGCAGCAGCGCGCCACCTTCCAGATGGTGGTGGCCGGTCGCGTCCTGGAGTCCGGTGACGTCGCCATCATGATGGTCGAGGCCGGTGCCACCGAGCACGCCTGGGAGCTCATCAACGCCGGGGCCGTGGCCCCCACCGAGGCCGTCGTCGCCGAGGGCCTGGAGGCCGCCAAGCCCCACATCAAGGCCCTGTGCGAGGCCCAGCTCGAGGTCGCCCAGCACGCCTCGAAGCCCACCGCCGAGTTCCCCCTCTACCTGGACTACTCCGACGAGCAGTACGACGCCGTCGAGAAGGCCGCCGAGGCCCACGGCCTGGCCGCCGCCATCGCCACCGAGGGCAAGCAGGCCCGCGACCTGGCCACCGACGCCGTGCGCGACGAGGTCCTGGCCGAGCTCGCCGAGTCCTTCCCCACCGAGGAGGACACCAAGGCCCTCAAGGCCGCCTTCCGCTCCGTGACCAAGAAGATCGTGCGCCACCGCACCCTCACCGAGGGCGTGCGCATGGACGGGCGCGGCCTGAAGGACATCCGCACCCTGGCCGCCGAGGTCGAGGTCCTGCCCCGCGTGCACGGCTCGGCCATCTTCGAGCGCGGCGAGACCCAGATCCTGGGCGTGACCACCCTCAACATGCTGCGCATGGAGCAGCAGGTGGATGACCTCTCCCCGGTCACCCACAAGCGCTACATGCACAACTACAACTTCCCGCCCTTCTCCACCGGCGAGACCGGCCGCGTGGGCGCCCCCAAGCGCCGCGAGATCGGCCACGGCAACCTGGCCGAGCGGGCCCTCGTGCCGGTCCTGCCCACCCGCGAGGACTTCCCCTACGCGATCCGCCAGGTCTCCGAGGCCCTGGGCTCCAACGGCTCGACCTCCATGGGCTCGGTGTGCGCCTCCACCCTGTCCCTGCTCAACGCCGGTGTGCCGCTGCGTGCGCCCGTGGCCGGTATCGCCATGGGCCTCATGCACGAGGTCATCGACGGCGAGACCAAGTGGGCCACCCTCACCGACATCCTCGGCTCCGAGGACGCCTTCGGGGACATGGACTTCAAGGTCGCCGGAACCCGTGACTTCATCACGGCCCTCCAGCTGGACACCAAGCTCGACGGCCTGCCCTCCGAGGTGCTGGCCGGCGCGCTCGGCCAGGCCCGTGACGCCCGCCTGTTCATCCTCGACGTCCTGGCCCAGGCCATCGACACCCCCGACGAGATGGCCCCCACGGCCCCGCGCGTCCTGGCCGTGCGCATCCCGGTGGACAAGATTGGTGAGGTCATCGGCCCCAAGGGCAAGATGATCAACCAGATCCAGGAGGACACCGGCGCGGACCTGACGGTCGAGGACGACGGCACCGTCTACATCGGCGCCTCCGACGGCCCCTCGGCCGAGGCGGCCCGCGACGCCGTCAACGCCATCGCCAACCCGCAGATGCCCGAGATCGGTGAGCGCTTCGTGGGCACCGTGGTCAAGACCACGACCTTCGGCGCCTTCGTCTCGCTGACCCCCGGCAAGGACGGCCTGCTCCACATCTCCCAGATCCGCCGGCTCGTCGGCGGCAAGCGCGTGGAGAACGTCGAGGACGTCCTGAACGTGGGTGACAAGGTCCAGGTCGAGCTGGCCGAGATCGACCAGCGCGGCAAGCTGAGCCTGCACGCGGTCCTCACCGACGAGCAGCTCGCCGCCGAGGCCGAGGGCGAGGTGGCCCGGAAGGCCTCCCGCGAGAACGGTCCGCGCCGCGAGCGTGAGAGCCGTGAGAGCAGGGACGGCGACGGCGAGCAGCCCCGCCGTGAGCGCCGTCCGCGTCGTCGTCGGATGCGCACTGCCGACGCCTCCGAGGAGGAGTGAGATCCTCCTGCCGGCGCTAGCCCTGACGGACGTATGACGTGTCCCCGTTCGGTCCACTGGACCGGGCGGGGACGCCGTCGTCGGGGGAGTGCGTTCGCTGCGCGCCAGAGCGTGACGGGCTGCGGAAACGACAGCGAGCCCATCTCCCCGCTAGTCTTCGCGGGTGACCAACCCAGACATGCGACCCGGCTCAGCCCGGCCGGCGGCCTCTCAGCCCTCCTCGACCCCCGCGACCGGGGAGTCCTCGAGCCCGACCGACTACGCCGAGGTGGAGCTCGGGCGCGGGAGGCCCGGCCGTGACGGCACGGAGCTGAGCCTGCACGACGACGGTGCGCTCACCCGCCGCTCCGTCCTGCCCGGCGGGGTGCGCGTCATCACCGAGTCCGTGCCGGGGCTGCGCTCGGCCTCGATCGGCATGTGGTTCGGTGTCGGGAGCCGTGACGAGGTGCCCGGCCAGGAGGGCTCCACCCACTTCCTGGAGCACCTGGTGTTCAAGGGCACCGCCACGCGCGACGCCCACGACATCGCCGAGGCCTTCGACATGATCGGTGGGGAGTCCAACGCCGCCACATCCAAGGAGCACACGTCCTACTACGCCCGCGTGCTCGCCCCTGACGGCATGCAGGCCCTTGACGTGCTCGCCGACATGGTGACCTCCTCGCGCCTGGAGCCGACCGATGTCGAGACCGAACGCGGCGTCATCGTCTCAGAGCTCGCCGACGCCGCTGACGACCCCGCTGACGTCGCCCAGGAGGCCTTCGCCCGCGCCGCCTTCGGCGAGGAC
>CAJZFF010000100.1 GCA_915069725.1 uncultured Actinomyces sp. | reverse complement strand
CACCGGGTCTCGATCGTGCTGGCGAGCGCCGCCGTGGTGCTCCTGGTGGTCCTGCAGGGCTCGCTGCCGTGGATCTCCCTGGCGCTGGCCTTCTCCTTCGCCCTGTACGGACTGGTCAAGAAGCGGATCGGGCCCGACGTGGATGCTCTGACCGGGCTGACGGTGGAGAGCGCCGTCGTGACTCCCGCCGCGCTCGCCTACCTGGGCCATCTGGCCTGGCAGGGTCAGTCGGCCTGGCAGGCCCCCGATCAAGGGTGGTGGATCCTGGCGCTGCTCGTGGTGGCCGGTCCGGTCACGGCCGTGCCCCTGCTGCTCTTCGCCGCCGGGACCAGGCGCGTGCCGTTGTCCGTGGTCGGGATGGGTCAGTACATCGCCCCGACCATCCAGTTCCTGCTGGCCTGGGGCGCCTTCCACGAGCGGATCCCGCCGGCCCGATGGGCGGCCATGGTGCTGGTGTGGGCGGCGGTCGCAGTCTTCATCGGTGACGCGGTGCGCCAGCTCCTTCGCCGCCCTCGCCCTCGTTAGTCTCCGGCAGGCCGGTATGGGGGCCGAAGCGCTCCAGGAGCGGTCCGATGATGTCCATCGGCAGGGGGAAGACGACCGTGGAGTTCTGGTCGGCACCGAGCTCCAGGAGGGTCTGCAGGTAGCGCAGCTGGAGGGAGGCCGGTGACTTCGAGAGCGTGTCCGCCGCCTGGCGCAGCTCCTCGGAGGCCTGGAGCTCACCGCGGGCGTTGATGATCTTGGCGCGGCGCTCGCGCTCGGCCTCGGCCCCACGGGCCATGGCCCGCTGCATCTGCTCGGGGATCTCGACGTCCTTGATCTCGACGACGCTGACCTCCACACCCCAGGGCTCGGTGAGCTTCTCGATGATGTCGCGAAGGTCGGCGTTCAGGGCGCTGCGGTGGGCGAGCACGGTGTCCAGGTCGACCCGCCCGAGGACGGACCTCAGCGTGGTCTGCGCGATCTGGGAGGTGGCGATCGCGTAGTTCTCCACCGCCATGACGGCTTTGACCGGGTCGGTGACGTTGAACAGGACGACGGCGTTGACGCGCGCCGGCACGTTGTCCTCCGTGATGACCTCCTGAGGCGGGATGGTCAGGGTCACCACTCGGGTGTCGACCCGTACCAGGCGCTCGAGGAAGGGGACGACCAGGTGCAGGCCGGGCTCGTAGACAGGTCGCAGGCGCCCCAGCCTGAAGACGATGCCCCGCTCGTACTGGGTGATGATCTTGAGCGAGAGCGCCAGGGCGATCAGGACGAGGACGGCCAGGGCCGCGATGGCGACGGTGGGAGTAGTCATGGAGGGTCCTTCAGGAAGGTGGGTCGAGGCGGAGCAGAAACATGGGCCGGGTCATCTGGTCCTCGTGTCGGTGCCCTCGTTCCACACCGAGGACCATGAGCGCCGGGCTCCGCCGCGGGCGCCGTCGCCGGCACCGTCCGAGCTGAGCTCGGCACTGGCGGTCGGGATTCGCTTGCGGGTGCGCAGGGCGGTCACGCGACGCAGCTCGGGCTCTGCGGAGGCAGCAGTCCTGCCGTCCGCTCTCCCGGCGCCGTCGGAGTCGGCTAGGAAGGAGACGTGCACGGTTCGCCCTGACGCCGTCGCACGCGCCTGAGCGGCAGCGATCGCTTCGGCAGCCTCACGCACTGAGCGGTAACCCGAGGGGCGTGAGCCGATCGCCACCGGCACGGGCCTGGTGCTCGCCGAGCGACGTGCCTCCTCCGCCTCGCGGTACTCCTGGGAGCCGACGTGGGGCAGGTGGGCCGGCGCGTTGTCGGGGACGTTCCACAGGTGGCGGGCCAGCGGCAGGACTCCGGCCACGATGACGACGACGGTCGTCGTGCCCAGGACGATGAGGTCGCCGGTGGCGTGAAAGACCACCATGAGCAGTACCGGGATGAAGACGCCGACGCAGGCGATGACCAGGCCCACGCCACGGTGGAAGCGTCCGGCGTCGGAGTAGGGCCACGGGTCGACGGGCCGGGTAATCTCCCGTGGGCCGGGAGTGGGCGAGCAGCTGTCCTTGGACGGGCAGCGCCCGCAGATCGCATGGGCACCCTCATAGCGGATGACGCGCTTGTCCGGGTCGAAGGCGGTGGGCCACAGCCACTGGTCCTCGTGGCACCTCCAGCCGTCGACGTCGTCGTGGTACATGAAGTCCGAGTGCCTCCAGGACATGGAGTGCCGGGCGCTGCGTGAGCCGAGGACGTCCACGGCCCACGCAGCAGCCAGCATGACGAGCGCGTAGACGGCGATGAGCCACACGCTCAGGTCGGGTGAGTCCATCAGTCGTTCAACTCCGCGCGCTCACCGCGCCAGGCCTTACGCCCACCCTGAATCTCCTCGTAGAGGGCGTCCTCGGCGAAGGTGTCCACCGTCCGCCCTCGACGCCAGTTCCTCAGTCCCAGGAAGGCGATGTAGAGGTAGGGCAGGACTCCGCCGATGATGAAGATGAGGTCTCCGGGCATCCGTCCCCACTCGATGATCGTGTTGACCGAGTTGGTGACGT
Source organism: uncultured Actinomyces sp. (assembly GCA_915069725.1). Taxonomy (GTDB): domain Bacteria; phylum Actinomycetota; class Actinomycetes; order Actinomycetales; family Actinomycetaceae; genus Actinomyces. The sequence goes on along the minus strand of CAJZFF010000100.1, from coordinate 4,066 downwards.
AGGTGAGCTGGCGGGCCTCGAAGTAGCCCGTGCTCACCGAGTAGCGCAGCTGGAGGATGCCCAGCGGCAGCAGGGTGGCGAAGCACATCCAGGCCAGGCCGATGTTGAGGCTCCAGAAGGAGGTCTTGGCGAGCTTCTCGGGCCACTTGTCGGCCGGCACCAGGTAGCGCAGGGCGAACATCCCCAGCGCCAGCGCCATGAAGCCGTAGACGCCCATCATGGAGGCGTGGGCGTGGTTGGCCGTCAGCGCGGTGCCGATCTCGTAGTAGGACACGATGGGCAGGTTGACCAGGAAGCCGAAGACACCGGCCCCCAGGAAGTTCCAGAAGCCGACGGCCATGAGGAACATGACGGCCCAGCGATGCGGGAAGGGACCAGCCTCCTTGCCGTGGCGGTTGGCGCCCAGCTGCATGAAGGCCCAGGCCTCCACCGTCAGGAAGGTCAGGGGGATCACTTCGGCGGCTGAGAAGAAGGCGCCCAGGGCCATGTGCTCGACCGGCGTGCCGGAGAAGTACAGGTGGTGCATGGTGCCGATGACGCCGCCGGCGGAGTACAGGATGATGTCCATGAAGATGATGCCCAGTGCGATCCTCTCGCGGACAACGCCCAGCAGGACGAAGACGTAGGCGACCATGACGGTGGTGAACAGCTCGAGGAAGTCCTCGACCCACAGGTGCACCACCCAGAAGCGCCAGAACTCGGCGACGGTGACGTGGGTTCCGGTGCGCGCCATCATCCCCACGGCGTAGAAGGCGGGGATCGCCAGGGCCGCGAACATGAACAGCCAGGGCATGTTGGCCACGTGCTCGTTGCTCAGGCGCGAACGCATGGCGCGCCAGATGATGAACACCCATACGAACAGGGCCAGGGTCAGCAGCACCTGGAAGACGAAGGGCAGGTCGAGGTACTCCCACTGCTGGGCGAACAGCGGCCCCTTGGCCCAGCTCAGGCCGTGCTGGCTGGCCCCCTCCGCCAGGCAGGACAGGACGACGACCACCGTGGCGGCGATGAACAGGGTCCACACCAGCACGTGCTGCTTCTTCGGCTCGCGCCTGGCGATGAACGGGGTCAGGAACAGGCCGGCCGCGAGCAGCCCGATGGCGGTCCAGAACAAGGAGAGCTGGACGTGCCAGGTGCGGGCCAGGGAGAAGGGCAGGAGCCGGCCCAGGTCGAAGCCGAAGAAGGACAGCACGTCGGCCCGGTAGTGCTCGGCCAGGGCGCCCAGGAGCGTCTGCACGAGGAGCAGGGCGGCGATGGTGAAGATGTACCAGGCCACCACCCTCTGCGACTTGGTCAGTCCGATCTCCTCGGGTTGTCGGAAGGACAGGGCCGGGGCCTCCTCGGAGTGCCAGCCGATCTTCTGGCTCCAGCGGCCGTAGATGGCGAACATGACGCCGGTTCCACCGATGAGGACGATCAGCGACAGGACCGACCAGATCATGAGGTCACCAGTGGGCGCGTTGCCGACCAAGGACTCGGCGGGCCAGTTGTTCGTGTACGAGTAGTCATGACCGGGGCGCTGCGCTGACGAGCCCCAGGCGGTCCAGCCGAAGAAGGCCGTCACCTGCTTGACCTGGACAGGGTCGGTGATGAGATCCGGCTTGAGGCCGTGGCTGTGTGCATCGGGCCCGAACATCGTGGTGTAGTGGCTGACGGCCTCGTTGTAGGCCTTGACCTGCTCATCGGTCCACACCAGGGTTCCCGTGGAGGGGTCGTAGCGGTTGGTCCGCATCATCTCCTTGGTGGCGGCCGCCGGGTCGGCGACCCCCTTGGCGGCGAGCTGCTTCTTGACGCTCGTGGCCTCCATGCGAAGGTACTCGGCGGTGAAGTCCGGACCGAGGTAGCCGCCGTGCCCCAGGATGGAGCCGTACTCCATGAGACCTCTGGCCTGGAAGAGCTTCTGCCCCTCGGTGATGTCCTGCGTCGTGAAGAGAGTCTCACCGCTCTCGGTGACCACCTTCTGCGGCTGAGGCATGGAATTGGTGTAGGTGCGGTAGGCCAGCAGGCCCATGACAGTGAATCCGAAGAGCATGACCAGGGCGACCCCCTGGATCCACCCCTTGCCGATGAGGCGAGCGCGTCGGGAGGACGCCCCCTCAGTCGTGGCAGCGGATGACATGAGATTACCTCCGTGTATCTCAGGAGACGGCGGACGTCTTCCGCGTCGTCACAGCCACCGTACAAGCCTTGCAGAGCATCGCGGGGGAACAATCCAGGACTTCTCCGTCGATATCCCGGCCAATCGGTCCCATTTCCTCAGATTCTCTCCATTGATATTCAACACGTGGAACGACACGACGGCCAGGACGCCACCTATTTTAGTCACTATTGTGTTTCCTATTTAAGGAAGGCTGATATAACTCCACCTCCGCCGCGCCGACATCTCGATCGCGACATCTTGTCACCATCCCCTACATAGAACCGAGAAACAGCAGTACAATCATTTATACGGAAAGACTGTCACCCCGTTTGTAAGGCACGACGATGTCCCTTTTGCCCCTAGCCGCACAGACCGCCAACGACGTCGCCCAACAGTGCGTCGACACTGAGACCTTCCCACTGTGGTTGCGCGTCACCCACTTCATCAACTTCCTCCTCATGGGCGTGCTCCTCCGCTCCGGGATTGAGATCATCGCCTCGCACCCGCGCTTCTACTTCAAGGACCAGTGCGAGCCCGGCTCCGAGTGGATCCGGTTCACCAAGGACAAGGTGCCCCTCGAGGAGGGGGCCTTCACCGCCCGGGACGATCAGCGCGACCTCTCCCCCCTGCTGTCCCTGCCCGGCCGAGCCAAGATCGGGCTGGGGCGCGCCTGGCACGGGGTGGCCACCAGCTTCTGGCTGCTCAACGGCGTCATCTACGTCGCCTTCCTCGTGGGCACCGGGGCGTGGAACCGCCTGGTTCCCACCACGTGGCGAATCCTGCCCGAGGCCTGGGACTCCCTGCTGACCTACGCGCACCTGCGCACCCCGTCCTTGTGCGACTTCACCCCTTACGACAGCCTCCAGCAGCTGGGGTACTTCTTCATCGTCTTCATCGCCGCTCCGCTGATGATCATCACGGGACCGGTCATGTCCCCCGCTGTCGTGGGCCGCTTCCCCTGGTACGCCAAGATGTTCGGTGGCCGTCAGGCCGCCCGCTCCCTGCACCTGATCGGCATGTTCATCTACCTGGGCTTCGCCATCGTTCACGTGGGCCTGGTGTTCATCGTGCACGCTCCTCACAACCTCACCCACATCGTCTTCGGCTACTACGACCCGAGTCGGGTGGGTCAGGCCTACGTCACCGTGATCGGGACGATCATCGTCGTGGTGGCGCTATGGATCGCCATGTCCTACTGGACGCTGACGGACACGCGCCGCAGCCAGCGGATCCTGTGGGACGCCACGCGGGGGATCCGCCACGTCACGGTGGACCGCTTCAACTCCCAGCAGGCGGCCAAGAGGCCGTGGACGGAGAAGGACATCTCCAAGTTCCACTGGGTCAACACCCGCACCCCCTCGCGCGAGGAGTCCCCGGAGTACCAGGAGCTGGCGGCGAACGACTTCGCCGACTTCCGCCTCGAGGTGGGTGGCATGGTCTCGGCGCCGGCGTCCTTCTCCCTGGCGGAACTCAAGGCGATCTCCAGCCAGTCCCAGATCACCATGCACACCTGCATGCAGGGCTGGACGGGGATCGCCAAGTGGACGGGGATCCGTGTACGGGACCTGCTCGCGCAGGTCGGTCAGATCGATCCCGAGGCCGGCTGGGTGATGTTCGAGTCCTTCGGCATGGCCCAGCACATGCACGACGGGCGTCCAGTCGAGCCGTACTACACGTGCCTGCCTCTGGACATGGCCCTCGAGGATGACACGATCCTGGCCTGGGGCCGCAATGACGCGCCGCTGTCGGGCATGTTCGGTGCTCCGCTGCGCCTGCGCTGCGAGACGAGCCACGGTTACAAGATGATTAAGTGGGTCCGGTCGGTGACGTTGATCCGTCACTACAGCGAGGTCGGTGACGGCATGGGCGGGACCCGCGAGGACTCCGGATACCAGGACGTCAACGCGCGCATCTGACGACAGCACG
>CAJZFF010000099.1 GCA_915069725.1 uncultured Actinomyces sp. | reverse complement strand
CGACGACGGCGACGTCCTCCACCTGCGGCATCGAGCGGACCGCTGCCTCCACCTCCGTGGGGTAGATGTTGAAGCCCCCGGAGATGATGAGCTCCTTGCGGCGGTCGGCGATGACGTAGAAGCCGTCCGCCTCCTGGCGCACCAGGTCACCCGTGCGCAGCCAGCCCCCGTCCAGCAGCACCTCGGCGCTCTCCTCGGGGTTGTCCCAGTAGCCGGTGAAGACCTGGGGGCCGCGGGCCAGCAGCTCGCCGACCTCCCCGGGGGCCACCTCGCGCTCGACGTCCTCGGGGTCCACCAGGCGCACCTGGGTGGAGGGGTAGGGCACCCCCAGGGTCCCGGGTCGACGCGCCGGCGAGATCGGGTTGCCCAGGATGATGGGGGAGGACTCGGTCATCCCGTAACCCTCGATGATGGTGCCACCGGTGGCCTCCTCCCAGGCCTGCGCCACCGCCAGCGGGTTGGGGGCCGCTCCGCACACGGCGATCTTGCAGGAGGACAGGTTCGCCCCCGTGGCCCGCGCCCGGGTCACCAGACGGTCGAACATGACCGGGACCCCCGGGAAGAATGTGGCCGGGCGGCGCTTCCATGCGGCCAGCACCAGGTCCGCCCCGAACTTGGGGAGCACCACCTGGGTGGCGGCCAGCCCCACCGCGCACAGCAGCGACAGGGACATGCCGAAGGCGTGGAAGAAGGGCAGGACCGCGTAGAAGGTCTCCTTACCCACGCTCGTGGTGCCAGACGCCCAGGCCAAGGACATCTCGGCGTTGGAGCGCAGGTTCTCGTGGGTCAGGCACACGGCCTTGGGTGTGCCCGTCGTCCCGCCGGTGTACAGCAGAGCCGCCGCCTCCGAGACACTCGGCAGCGGGAAGCCCGTGGCCAAGGGGATGGCGGAGGCGGCCAGGTCGTCCCAGGAGCGCACCCCTGCCGGGATCTTGCCGCGCAGCTCGCGGCGCTGGGTGCGGGCAGCGGCCACCGGCAGCCTCAGGGCCAGGCGGCTGCGCAACGGAAGATGACGGGACAGATCCACCGAGTACACGCTCAGGCCCCCCAGGCCCGCCGCCTCCAGGGAGCCCACCGCCGCCACAAGACGCTCGAGGGTCTTCTCCCAGGCGATGATGACGCGCCCGCGGTGGATGTGGAACTGCTCGCGCAGCTGGGCGGCGGGCGCCAGCGGGTTGTGCTCGGCCACGATCGCCCCGATGCGCCAGGCCGCGTAGGCCACGACCACGTGCTGAGGACAGTTGGGAAGAATGACCCCGACGACGTCCCCGCGCCCGACCCCCAGGCCCCGCAGGGCCTCCGCGGCCCGCGCTACCTGGGTCTCCAGCTGGGAGTAGGTCGTCGTGGCGCCCAGGAAGTCCAGGGCCACCCGGTCCGGGAAGTCCCGGGCGGCGTCGCGCAGCATGCACGACAGGGGCTCGCTCACCGCAGGGATCGTGGAGGGCACCCCCGCCTGACGGTAGACGGCCTCAAGGGCCTCATCGCCAGAGGCGTCAGAGTCGGCCGCCGACTCGGCGCCGCTCGTGAGCGCGGCTACCGACGTGCGTGAAGCACTCATGGGTCTTCCCCCTTGTCTGCCGTGAGCCTTCCCCCGACGGGGAGGGTCTCGCCCGTCGCGGGTGCCGCCCGGAGCGACGATGAGAACTCAGGATCAACCGTAACCTACGGTGGCGTAACCTGCGTGGTCGGTGGCGGTGACGGTCGTGTGCGATCCGGCTCACCGACCGGAGGGACGCGGCTCCAGGCCCCGGGGGAGCGGCAGGCGGCTGACCACCCGCAGGCGGCGCGTGGGACGAGTCATCGCCACATACAGGTCGCCCGCGCTGCGCTCACCGATCTCAGCGGGATCCACAAGCACCACGACGTCGAACTCCAGCCCCTTGGACAGCACCGGGTCGACCACCAGCAGCCGCGAACGCAGCACGTCGCCTCCCGGAGCCTCCATCGCGGCGGCCAGGTCCGGGTCCTGGCGCAGCAGCGCCTCAGTACGCCCGGGGGAGGGGCAGATGACCGCGATGCGCCCGACGCCGGCCCCCACCTGCTCGTCCAGGCGGGCAGACTCCTGGGCGACGACCTCGCGCAGGAGGCTCGCCCAGGCATCGGGCTGGGCGCCCTGAGGGGACTGCGACAGATCGGTGACCTCCAGGCAGCCGGGCAGGTCGCGCACCGAGCGCACCGGGTAGACCGGCGGGTGGCCCAGGTGCGTCACCGTCTCCTCGGCCGCCTCCATGATCGTGGCCGGCGTACGGTAGCAGACGCTGAGCGCCTCCTCGCGCAGTGGGGTCGACCCTCCGCGCGAGCGCCCCGACTGCCGGCCCTGCCGCGAGCGCGAACGGGCCCGGTGACGGGACTGCGACCGGGAGCGGCCCCCTGCCTGCGCAGCATCCTCAGCCGACGCCGTCCCCAGAGCGGTGAGTACCTCGCCCCAGCTGCCCGGGGCGTGGGGGCCCGAGTACTGGGCCAGGTCCCCCACCACCGTGAAGGAGCGCACCGGGCAGCGACGTGCCAGCGCCCGCCACGCCATGGTGCCCAGCTCCTGGGCCTCATCGACGACGACGTGCCCGTAGGTCCACGTCCGATCCGCCCGGGCCCGCTCGGCCAGAGTCAGAGTCGGACCGCCCTGGGAGACCCGGTCGGCCAGCATCTCGGCACTGACCATCCCGCCGCCCAGTTCCTGAGACTCGATCGCCTGGGCCGCGTAGGCAACCAGGTCCTCACGGCGCCGGGCCTCCAGCCGGGCGCGCCGGGCCTGGGCGTCCTCACTGGGGCCCAGCAGCTCGGCCAGCTCGTCAATGAGCGGGATGTCCGCCGCACTCAGAGCGCTCCCCGGCTCACGGCGCAGCAGCGCACGCTCCTGCTCGCTCAAGGACGGCGCCACCTGCTCCAGGAGGGCGGGCCGGCTCCACAGCCGCTCCAGCAGCCCCTGGGGCGTCGTCGGCATCCAGCACAGGTTGATCTCCCGGCGGGCGTCACGGGCGGTACGGATGTCCTCGCGGATCCAGGCGCGCGTGTCAGCATCCGAGGCGTCCTGGTTCGTGGCCGCCGCGTACTGGTCGGTCAGACGCTCCAGCAGCCAGATCACGAAGGCCTCGCGGGCCAGGTTGTGGGGCTTGCCGCCCCGACGGGCCCGTGAGGCCGCCTCACGCACGTCGTCGGGCTCCAGGGACAGGCGCACCCCCTGGACCTCGATCTCACGGGGAGCATCCGGGACGCGCTGCAGGCCCCGCACCGCCCGCTCCAGGGCCTTGACCCACAGGGAGCGCCCCTTGAGCTCGGCGACGCGCGCGTCCTCCTGGGCCGTGGCCCGCACCCCGGGAACCAGGTCGCCGATCGTCGTGGAGACCACCCCCGTCTCGCCCAGGGAGGGCAGCACCTGCTCCACGTAGCGCAGGAAGGTACGCGACGGCCCCACCAGAAGCACGCCGGAACGCTCCAGGCGCTCGCGCTCGGAGTAGAACAGGTAGGCCACCCGGTGCAGCGCCACCGCCGTCTTACCCGTCCCCGGGCCTCCCTGGACCACGAGCACACCCCGGCCCGAGGAGGTGACGACCCGGTCCTGCTCGGCCTGAATCGTGGCCACGATGTCACCCATGCGGCCGTCACGGGCGCTGGACATCGCGGCGATGAGCGCCCCCTCGCCCTGCAGGTCCCCGGCCGCCACAGCGGTCCCCGACGAACCGGACGGGGCCTGGCCGGCCTCCAAGGCGGCCAGGTCCAGGACCTCGTCCTCCACCCCGAGCACCTGACGGGCCCGGGTGTCGATGTGCCGCCGGCGCACCAGCCCCATGGGGTGGGAGGCCGTGGCCTGATAGAAGGCCCGGGCCAGAGGGGCGCGCCAGTCCAGGATCACTTCACGGTGCTGGGCGTCCTGCAGACCGATGCGCCCCACGTAGTGGCGCCGCCCCCCGTCAGTAACCGGGGAGGAGCCGCCCATGCCCCTGCCAGAACCGGAGGCCGAGGTCGGGACCCGCCCGGAGGACCCCGAGTCCGACGCGTCATCGGGCGAGGTGCTCATATCCATCCGTCCGAAGACCAGACGGTCCTCGACCCCCTCCAGGGAGGAGACCAGAGACGAGTAGTGCACGGCGTAGGCATCCCGCTCCCCGCGGGACTGGTGGGTGCCGCTGACGCCCTGGGCCTCGGTGCGGGCCAGGGAGTGGCGGGCCTGAGCCAGCTGGCGGTCCAGCTCGCTGTAGGCGAGGTCGACGACGACCTGCTCACCGCGCATCTCGCGCTCGCGGACACTGCCCGCATCTTCCTCCGCCCGCGACGGCGTCTCCTGCTGGGAGTGCGGTGGGCGAGAGGGGATCGTCTGACTCACAAGGCCTCGCATCGGTTCTGGTTCTGGCAGGCATGCGCGCGGGGTGCACTGGCCGGCTCTGGTTGACGCTGACGGGTACTGGGGTCGGTGATGGCTTCAGTACGGTCGACCCATTATTCTCCTGCTGACGCCCCGACGGGGACGCCGAGGGCGAACAAGGCGCCCGAACCCGGCGCGGGCGGGAACATCGACAATCCAGAAGGTGTTGGCAGAAGTGCCCAGGACGCTAACCGCCGTTCCCGGGCACTCACCCGGACGAATCCTGATAAAACGCCGAATCGTCTCACTGAGCCGAGGACGCTCGACGTCGCTCGACCAGGAAGCGACTGAGGTGGGTTCTCGCCGGGCGCCGAACCCAGGCCATGCTCAGACCATGACCATCGCACGACACGGACACGCCCTCCCCGGCGCCGTCGGTCTCGCCCGCCCGTCACCTCGGGCGGCGAGCGCACCAACGGCTCCATGCCGCGAGAGGATGAACCAGACCAGACAGGAGGAGACGGGCTGTGAGACCACTGTTCACCATCCAGCACCCCGCGGATCAGCCGATCTCCCCGAGGGTCCTCATCCACTACTTCGAGGGCGCCATGGACGCCGGCAACGCCGGCGCGCTGGCCGTCGACCAGCTGCTCATGACGCTCCCCAGTGAGCGTGTCGCCACCTTCGACATCGACGCCCTCGTGGACTACCGCGCCCGGCGTCCCACGATGACCTTCGTCCACAACAACTACTCCTCAGTCGTCATGCCCGAGCTGGTCCTGGACCTCCTCCATGACGACGATGGCGAGGACGTCCTCCTGCTCCACGGCAGCGAGCCGGACTACCGCTGGGACGAGTTCGTCGGAGCCGTGGCCCACCTGGCCGTCTCCATGGGCGTGAGCCAGGCTGTCGGCATGAGCGGCATCCCCATGGCCGTGCCCCACACGCGCCCGACCTACGTGCACCATCACGGCAGCCAGCCCGACCTGCTGCCCAACCAGCCCGAGCTGTTCGGGCACGTCGAGCTACCCGGGTCGATGTCGGCCTACCTCGAGCTGCGTCTGGGCGAGCTGGGCCTGGACTCTCGGGGAGTCTCGGCCGCGATCCCGCACTACGTGGCCCGCGACGAGTTCCCGCAGGGGGCCTCAGCGCTGCTGACCGCCGTCGTGCAGGCCACCGGCCTGGCGCTGCCGGTGGGGGACCTCGAGGCCGCCGCCAGCATCAACCGCGCCGAGATCAACGCAGAGGCCGCTCAGCAGCCGGAGGTCAGCGCCGTCGTCTCCGCCCTGGAGGCCCAGTACGACGCCATGGCCCCCAGGATCGCCATCGATGAGGTCGACACCTCCGCGCCGATCCTCAACCTGCCCAGCGCCGAGGAGATCGGCGCGCGCCTGGAGGCCTTCCTGGAGGCCAACGACTCCGGGGACCTGGGGCCCCAGGGCTGGAACCCCGGCCGCGGGGGCTGAACGGTACCGAGCGTCGCCAGCAGCCCGGACCGGCGCGGCCGGTCATTCGCCTCATGCGGGTCTAGCGGGCTCGGCCACCCTCTGGGCGCGGCAGCGCGGCATCATCGAGCGACCAGGTGCGCACCGGCAGCGGCAGGCGGCGCACTGCGCGCTCGGCCTCCTCGAGCTCATCGGCCGTGAAGGGGTTCTGGCGGGCCACCAGCACCAGGTTGCCCCGACGCCGGCCGCGCACCGCTGCGGGGTCGGCGACGATGACCGCGCAGGAGGCGTCCCCGTCCAGGGCTCTGGTGAGCGCAGCGATCTCGGCACCGGCCTGGGCACGCGGCATGGAGGCGGTGTTGACCAGCAGCAGCCCGTCAGGCGCCAGTGCCCTCAGACAGGTGCCGAGGAACTCCTGGCTCCTGCAGGAGGCCGGCACGCTCCCGCCGTTGAACACGTCCCGCACGACGACGTCCCACTGACCGGGCCGCAGCCCTGAGACCACCTCGGCCGCGTCACCGACCCGGATGCGCAGCCTGGGGGAGCGGGGCAGGTCGAACCAGGTACGCACCTGATGCGCCAGGATCTCGTCGATCTCGACGGCGAGCTGCTGGGACCCGGGGCGCGTCACGTCCCAGGCCCTGGCCAGGGCACAACCCGCCCCGCCCAGGTGGAGCGCCTTGACGGGGCTGCCCTCATCGCGCTGCGCAGCCAGCACCGCATCCATCTGCTGGTGGTACTCGAAGTCCAGGTGGGCCGGATCACGCAGGTCCAGGAAGGACGACTCCGCGCCGTCCAGGAGCAGGAGAACACCGGTGTCGCGCGCCACGAGCTCGGCCGTGG
>CAJZFF010000098.1 GCA_915069725.1 uncultured Actinomyces sp. | reverse complement strand
CCGCCGCCCTGTGATCGCCCGCTGGATCCGGCGGCGGCACTGGTCGAGCTTGCTGGCAGCCAGGGACACGACGTGAAAGGGATCCATGACCGCCCGGGCCTGTGGGAGCTCCTCGCCGGCGGCGCTCTCGGGACCCGGTGAAACCGCCCCGTGGCTACCACCTCGACCCGCCCACGCCAGTCCTGGTCGCGCTGGGAGAGCCAGGTCTTGAGGACCTTCTTGGACCGGCCTGGGACCACGTCCAGAAGCCGGGCCGGACCACTGCGGTCGCGCACGGGGGTCAGGTCGATCATGACGGTGACGTACCGGTCGCCCCGCCTGGTGTGGCGCCACACAGAGGGGGCACCTCCCGCACGGGAGCGAAGCGCGCGGGGGAATCGTCGACCCCGAGGACCTCCACACCATCGAAGCGGTCAGGGTTGCCGGTGATGGTCTGCTCAGCCCGAGTCAGGATTGCGTTGTTGGCGGTGTGCCAGGAGATCCCCAGGGCGGCTGCCAGCCGGGAGACCGACATGCACTCCAGGGCAAGGGCCCGCAGCCCCCACTCCACCGCCGCGTGGGTCAGCCGGGTCCTGGGCTCAGCCAAGGTGGAGGTGTCCTGTCTCCACACCCGGCGGCAGTGGGTGCAGGCGAAGCGCCGCAGGCACACCACCAGCTGCGTGGGTCTCCACCCCACCGGTACGTGGGCCAGGCGCCGTCCCACGAGCCTGCCCCTGGGCGCCGCAGGCCTTGCAGAACGGGTCCTCAAACCCGATCGGCATACGGCACTCGATCACCGCGCGCTCCGCCGTGAGGTGCAAGCCCACCGCAGTCAGCCCCAGGGCATCCAGCCCCAGGAAGGTCGTCAGATCAGGGCAGGCGAAGGTAGTCTCAGGTACGTCGAGGTCTCTCGTGACGGTTGTGTAGCAGCTCCCATCATCGGCGGATCTCGACCCCTACCCACCGCAACGACGCACCCACCCCACCTACGCACTTCAATAGGCTCCAGCTACCACACCCTCAAACGCGAAGAGCCACATTAGCTTCCGGAGTATCGAACACTTTCAAATCGAGATACAGCGACAACTGCACAGACGTCACCCTTCAGATTCGCCGACCAACACCCCACGCTTATCGGTGGTGAAATTATAGTCAACCACCCCTCTCGGTGCAGCATCAAAGTGACGCTCAGCAAAGCGGATGCGCATTGCCTCATCCCAGCCTAGATCATCGAGGTTGCGAGTATCCTTGGTCTCGCGGACGAGGTAGAGCCGCTGCGTGCCATCCTCGTCGTAGACGATGGCCCAATCTGGCGAGTACTCACCGACAGGCGTCCGGACACGGAAGCGGCGCGGCAACTTGGTGAATAGCTTAACGTGATCGCGATCATTCTCGAGCTGGGCGGCGAAAGCTCGCTCGACATGGCTGTCATAGTCAACGTGGTCGTACAGGTTCACGCCACCCTTAGGCGCAGCGATGATGCCACTCTGAGGATCAGGATTACTAGGCAACGACTGAGATGGGGTCTTCGACTCAACCTCGAGGAACACGACCTCGGCGTCCCACCACTCCGTCTCATCGAGAGGTTCGTAGTTGATACCGCGCACCATCTGCTCGATCGCCTCGATGCGGACGGCATTCGCCACAATACGTGCCCAGCGGTCAGGATCGTCGAGCACGTGCCGAGCGTATTCACGGTCAGGATAGTTCAGAATCTCGCGCACTATACCAGCCAGAGTCGGGCGAGTGAGCTGAAGCGGAAACTTGCCATACTGCAACTGATCCTCGATGAGCTGCACAACATCAGGTAGGCGCTGGCCTGCGACGACGATGCGTTCACCACGCGATTCGGCCACGGCAGAGTCTGCTGTAATGACGTGTCCCTCATCGTCGTAGACGAGATCTGCAGACTGCACAACGTTGGCCCGACGCTCAATGAATTCAAGGTCAGCCAGGTGTTCAGATGCTGCGACCACGATACAGAGTACGTCCGGATCGACTGTGACGCGGTAGTTCGCCTTATAACGTATACGCTTCCACAGTTCAGCAAACTCGTGGCTTTCAAACAGGGTAGGGCGCCTGCGGATGATGACCTCGTTGTCGGCATTGTCGATGTCGGGTCCAGTTTCACCGGAGCCACCCGAGGCTACGTACTCGGCGTTCAGACCGTCACGGAACTCCGTGAACGCTTCGTCAACGATAAGCGTTAGCCGGTTGATGTCCTGGTCCATCACTCGGTGACCGTTCTGGTCGACCGGCAAACGCAGGCCACGGCCGATCTGCTGGCGACGCTCAAGCTCCGAGCGGGTATGGCGCAGAAAGCCAACCTGGAAGACGTTCGGGTTGTCCCAACCTTCCTTGAGTGCAGAGTGAGAGAAGATGAACGCGCGCGGGTTGGCGCGATCGAGAATAAGTTCCTTGTTAGCGATGATCTCTTCGTACGCCCGCGCCTCTAGCTCAGCATCTGATGCTCGACCCGACGTGTCCTTCAGGATGCCCGTCTTGGTAGATGGGAAGTAGGCTACCCGCAGCTCGGCAGGGTCGGGCATCTCGCTCTCAGGATGGCCTGCACGCAGCCACTCCTCACGGAACAGCTTGTCAAACATCGCGGGCAGCACAGCCTGGTCACCGACGTAGTCAGCCACGCTCTCGACGAAGAACAGCGACAGCACCTTGACACCACGGTTCATCGAATCGATTTGTCCCTGGCGTGCTAAGTGAGTGCGGATGGTGTAACGGATCTGATCACGCCAGACAGCCTCGGCGTCTACCCCGGTCTCAGTCCCGACCTGAACTACGAGTTTGTTCTCGAAAACCACCCGGTCGGGCTTGCGTTCAATGCTGTCAACCACCAGCCCACGGTACTGCGGCAGTTTGCCGGACTCCTCGAACAGGTCGGTGCCGCTCTGCAGCACCACCGGCACCCGCTTGCCACCGGCCTTGTCAATGACCGCCTCGGCCATCAGTCGCTTGCGGACGCTCCGGAGCTTGTCGAGACGGATATAGGGCTTGCCATCCTCGCCAGCGACGATGCCCTTGACCGACACCCGCTTGACCAAGCCTGCATCGGCGGCCTGCTTCGGTCCAAGCCGATGCACAAGGTTGAACGGTTCTTTATGGGTCGCGCTGTATCGCAGCGCCACCAGCGGGTTCAGGGTGGCAATCGCCTGACGGCGGAGCGGCGTCGCCATGTTCTGCGGCTCATCGATCAGGACGACAGGGCGAGCCTTCGAAATCTGCTGCACACCGCTCAGCGAATCGCCCCATAACTGCGGCTGCTCAGCACTGGCATACAGCGTGTTCTTCTCGGGTTTGTCCAGAGCCTGCACACTCGCGACCAGAAACTGCACTGTACCCGACGGTTCGGCGAAGTCGTTCAATGCCGAGTTCTCCCCCAGCACACCCCACTTGTACGGGACGCCGGGATACTTCAGGCGGAAGTGCTCCTCGGTCTGCTCGAATGTCTTGACCACGCCCGCACGGATCGCGATCGAGTGAACCAGGATGACGAACTTCCGCAGCCCATACAACTCCGCTAAGCGCAGCGCCGTCGAGATATAGACATACGTCTTACCCGTGCCAGTCTCCATCTCGACCGAGAAATTCGGGAACTCCCGCTCTGTACCCTCGAGATCTGTCTCTGCAAGCAACTCAAGTTGGGCCTGCGGATCAACGGCCTCACGAGCCGTAATCGTCTTCAGATTGTCAGTGAGGACGGAGCGCTCCAGCGCGAAGCCCTTGTGCCCGTCTGCCCCAGGCACCTGTGCAGCAAGCGTGTCGCGCGGCGGCACGAGGGCACCCTCAAACAGGTCGACCACCGCGGAAACGGCGGCCGACTGGTGCGGCTGATCATCAAAGCGAAACTTCACGAGGCACCCGTTCCAGTAGAATCAGCTTCGACCGCAACCGCGGCGCCAGTGTCAGCGTCACTGAGTCCTCAACCTGGTCACCACGAAGAATCAGGGTGTCGTCGTCTCTCAGACCCAGCGCATCCGCAGTCGCCAGCGAGAACGCATCGAGGGAGATCAAAAGACGCGCTGTGGACGCATTGTCCTCAGCAGGGGTGAACTCGTAGACGATCGTGCCGTCCAAGTCATGCGTCGTCACGCGCGCATCGAGTTTTGTACCGGTGGCCTTGAGCGCCACCTCCCACGCAACGTCGAGCGGTTTCGCACCATCAACCACCGGAGCGCCTGTCGTGTGGTCGAGCACCTGCGTCAAGTAACTCTGCCCAGTCAACTCCAGCGTCGCTACGATCGGCTTTTCGATAATAAGGTTCGTTGGACGCGCGCGGAAAATCCGAAAACCCAACTGCGTTGCATCAGGTGTCTCCTGCTGCAACAATGCCGCCGCACGGCGAAGGCGCTCTGTCGTCACCTCGAAGATCGTCTTGTATCCGGCAGCCAACGCATTCCTACCCGATTCCTCGGACACATCAGGTTTTTCCGGTACCTGCACCAGAACCCAACGCCGCATCTTGCCATCTTTCGGGTTCTGTTCCCACACCGCCTGTCCCGTGGAGCCAGAGCCCGCGAAGAAGTCGAGGATCAGGTCGCCATCATCGGTAATAGCGTGGAAGAGTCGAGCCAATACCTCAATGTCCTTTGGATAGTCGAATACATTTGCACTCATGAGACTGTCGAGCGCCTTAGATGCTGCGCGCCGATCTCTGTAGAACACCGAGCACGGCGCCCACTGCTCATGCTCATGCAAATACGATTTAATCTTGAGCCGCTGTTCGGTTGACTCCGGGTAGTAGATCCGGCCATCAGCGTCAAGCTGTTCCATCCGTTCACGACTGTATGCCCAACCGTTCTGGTGAGGCTTATAACCTTTGAAGTCAAAAACAAGATTTGGGCGGGGGTTCGGACTGCGAAGGTTATCAGGGAAATAGATACCACGCTCGTCTACATAGTTGAAGTGCTCATGCGCTTTCGACGGGTGCTCGACAGGTAGCGAACGGAACCATTTCATAAGTTCCTTGCGGATCTTGACATAGTCGGACTTGTACTTATCTCTCAACTCTTCAACCCGCGTATAGATCTCGTCGAGACCATCCTTTCGCTCACGCCATCGCGCGTCTTGCGCACGCAGGTAAGCATGGTCCCGGGCATAGGCCACGATGTAGTCATGTCCTACTGAAACCTGTCGAGCATCATTCTTGCGCCCGCCATTCCAAACGAAACTGGCGATAAAGTTTTCAGCTCCGAAGATAGCATCCAGTAGCAGTCGGAGGTGATGAAACTCGTTGTCATCAATAGAGACAAGAATGACGCCGTCGCGGCGCAGCAGGTGACGTGCCAGCGCCAGACGAGGGAACATCATGGTCAACCACGGCGCATGCTTACGCCCACCGGTCTCAATCCGGCTGGTCGTGGCGTTGCCCAATTCATCAACCTGGCCGGTCTCCTCAAGGTACTGACGCTCAGGCACCGCGAAGTCATCGTTATAGGTGAATGTGTCGCCCGTGTTGTACGGCGGGTCGATGTAGATCAACTTGACCGCGCGCGAGTAGCCGTTCTTCAGAAGCTTGAGCACCTGTAGGTTGTCACCCTCAATCAGGACGTCACGCGCCTCAGGCCAGCGCAGTGAGGCGTCCTCATCCGGGATCAGTGTGGCCGTCGTCGGGATGCGCGCATCCTGCCGAGCACGGTCAATGCCCGGCCAGGTGAAAGAGAAGGACGACTTCGACTCACCACAAAGCCCCAACGCTTCAAGCAGTGTATCCCGGTCGAGCTCCCCATCGAGGAAGGCACTCGGCACAAGATCACGCAGCTGCACAAGCAACTCAGACTGACTATCTCTCGTCTCATCCGACACCGACGGGGTCATCGGGCAACCTCCTGAAGATGGATATCACGGTTACGCCTTGTACTGCTGGGGCCATGCGACCACCTGGTACTGAACAATGTCATGCCGTGCTGACTCTCCTCCGCGCCAACACGCGTCTTAAGTTGTGCAGATGGGGGCGCAATCTTATGTTACCGGCGGATGCCAGCACCACTTAGTTACCGGACGATCACAACCACCAGCCTCAGCAATGCGCTGAACAAGTTTGGGTCCCCAAACACGCTTTCGTACGTTGGAGACCCGAGTTACTCAAAGAAGGAGTGGAGCTAGGGGGATTCGAACCCCCGACCTTCTCATTGCGAACGAGACGCGCTACCAACTGCGCCATAGCCCCGAAGACCAAGTCAAGCGTAGCACTCGCGCGCCCCGCGCACGCAACCCGACGGTTCGTGAGTCGCGGCACCGGACACCACGCACCCTTCGCCCTGGCCCCCTGCAGAGCGCCTCCGGCGCCTGTCTCCCCGGCCTCTCCTTCTCCCTAGCCCTAGGCCCCCGCAGCGGTGCGGCGCTTCTCCAGCACCGCATCGAGGTCGATGGGGTGGAATTCGATCTCCTCCCTCTCCACGCCCTCGGTGGGCAGGCTCCGCACGTTGCGCGGCCGGGAGGGCACCGGCGCCGAGGGGTGGGGCTCCTGCTCCAGCTCGTCGTAGGAGCGTCGCGGCGCACGGGCCGCGAGCGTGTACGTAGGAGCAGGCACATGAACCGGCCTCCACCCCTGCGGCGGAGTCGCAGGCGCGGCCTCCTCGGACGCCGCAGACCCGGCAGCCCCAGCAGA
>CAJZFF010000097.1 GCA_915069725.1 uncultured Actinomyces sp. | reverse complement strand
CTGCGCATCCAGTCCGAGTTCGTCGAGGGCTTCGGGGCCCTGGCCGAGCTGGGGCCGGCCATCAGCGTCTTCGGGTCGGCCCGCACCAAGCCCGAGGATCCCACCTACCGGGTGGCCATGGAGGTGGGGGCGGGGCTGGCGCGCGCCGGCTACGCCGTCATCACCGGAGGCGGGCCGGGCATGATGGAGGCCGCCAACCGCGGCTGCCACGAGGCCGGCGGCACCTCAGTGGGGCTGGGTATCGAGCTGCCCCACGAGCAGGGCATGAACGAGTACGTCGACCTCGGGGTCAACTTCCGCTACTTCTTCGCCCGCAAGACCATGTTCGTCAAGTACTCCGACGGGTTCGTCGTCATGCCCGGCGGGATGGGGACCCTCGATGAGCTCTTCGAGGCGCTCACCCTGGTCCAGACTCAGAAGATCTCCTCCTTTCCCATCGTCCTGGTGGACAGCGGCTACTGGGGTGGGCTGCTGGAGTGGTTGCGCACCTCGATGATCGAGCGCGGCATGATCTCCGCCAGCGACCCTGACCTGCTGCACGTCGTCGATGACGCTGAGGCGGCCGTGGACTATGTGGTCAGTGCGGCCCGCAGGCTGCGCGACGGCCGGGTGGGGGCGTGAATCGCGTCATGGCGGGCCCGTCCTCGAACGTTGCACCTTGAATGTCGTAGAATATGACAGGTCGCGCGGCGATGTGCCCGCGCAGCACTGACGAAAGGTGAGCACATGGCTGCCATGAAGCCCCGGACCGGAGACGGCCCCCTCGAAGTCGTCAAGGAAGGCCGCGCCATCATCATGCGGGTTCCGCTTGAGGGTGGTGGTCGACTCGTCCTCGAGATCACGGCCGATGAGGTCAAGGCACTCGGAGAGGCCCTGGCCAACGCCAAGATCTGACCGATCCTGGCGCCCGGGGGCAGCCGGTACCACTGGGACCTCGGCGTCGAGGGGCCGGTGGCCGAGTCATCCAGCCTCGCGAGAGAGGGCCGGACCCACTGCGGGTCCGGCCCTCTTTCTCGTTCTGCCCGGTTGGGCGGTGAATGGTCAGGTCTGGCGCACGGAGACGAGCAGGCCGTCTCCGACGGGCAGCAGTGTGGTCAGCAGCGCCCGGGAGGCGCGCAGCGCCTTGCCGAGCTCGCGGGCTGCCACGGTGGTGACGTCGCGGCGGGCCGGGTCGGCCACGTGGTCGTTCCACAGGGCCCGGGTGACGGCCAGGACCCCGCCGGGGCGCAGCATTCGCAGGGCGTTGGAGGCCAGGAGGATCGCCTCCTCCGGGGCGACGTCGAGCACCACCATGTCGTAGGAGCGGGCCGCCATCCGGGGCATGACGTCCGAGGCCCGCCCCTGGATGATGCGGGTGCGTGAGGAGGGATAGCCGGCCCCGTCGAAGGCGCGACGCGCCTCGCGCTGGAGCTCGGGCTCGACATCGATCGTGGTGAGGACCCCGTCAGTGCCCATGCCGCCCAGCAGCCACAGGCCCGAGACGCCGGTGCCGGTGCCGACCTCGGCCACGGACTTGGCGCCCACTGAGGCGGCCAGCATCCGCAGCGCCGCTCCGGTCCCCGAGGACACCGGGGTGATGCCGAGCTCGAGCCCGCGTATGCGGGCCTGGGCGGTGGCCTCGTCCTCCGCGGTGAAGTCCTCCGTGTAGGACCAGCTCAGCGTCTTGTCCGCACTCACTGTGAGCCTTTCTTCTGCTGCGGGGTGCCAGGCGCACCCCTCAAGCCACATTGTTCCAGG
Source organism: uncultured Actinomyces sp. (assembly GCA_915069725.1). Classification (GTDB taxonomy): domain Bacteria; phylum Actinomycetota; class Actinomycetes; order Actinomycetales; family Actinomycetaceae; genus Actinomyces. The sequence continues at coordinate 4,877 of CAJZFF010000097.1, read as the reverse complement.
TGTTCGGCCTGATAGGCGGAAGGGCGCTCGCCCGGGTGAGTCCGCCGGTAGGCGAACCGAGGCGGATTCGGACCGATGGGACTCCCTATACTGAGCGGCGTGTTCGGCATCAACGGATCTGAGTTCCTCGTCATCATCCTGGTGGCGGTGATCGTGGTGGGGCCGCAGCGCTTGCCCGAGTACACCCGCAAGCTCACGCAGATGGTGCGTCAGCTCAGGGTGTTCCTGGACAACGCGCGCAGCCAGATCGCCGAGGAGGTCGGCCCCGAGATGGCCGACCTGGACCTGTCCAGCCTCGATCCGCGCCAGTACGACCCGCGCAAGATCGTGCGCGACGCCCTGGGGGAGGACATCGACGCCATCCGCGAGGATCTCGCCCACCCCTTCCGCTCCGTCGGCTCAGCCGCCAAGGAGATGTCCGACGACGCCGCACAGGCTGTCAACGACGTGGTCAAGAAGGATCGGGCCACGTCGCTGAGCAAGCAGATCGAGGCCAAGCGCGACGAGCGGCTGGCCGAGAAGGATGCCGAGAAGGCTGAGAGCAGCGGGAGCACCGAGGGCTCCGAGAACTCCGAGAGCACTGAGGGTGTCGAGAACGCTGAGAGCCCGCAGAGCGCTGAGCAGGCAGCTGCCGCTCCGCCGCGGGGAGTGCTCCAGCAGGCGGACGACGTCGAGGATGACGCCGAGGCCGAGACTGAGGCTGGGTCAGTCGAGTCGGTCGAGTTGGTCGAGTCGACTGACGGGGCTGACGAGACTGAGCCGGAGAAGACAGAGCCCGAGCAGTCCGGGGAGGCCGAGGACACGGAGGGCGCTGAGCAGCCGGAGCAGTCCGAGCGTCCGGCCGAGCCGGAGCCGGTGGAGGTCCCGACAAGCCTGGTCGAGCCGCAGGCCGCTGCCTCCGGCGAGGATGCAGGGGACGCCACCGCGGCGGGTGATGACTCCCGTACCCGCGTGCGTCCTCTGTCCCCGCGTGACATCGTGCGCGCCGCCAACGCCGCCGCCCGCACCCGCGCCGAGGCTGCGCGCATCGCCGTCGACTTCTGACCCGTACGAGCTTCGCCCCATCGAGCCGGGCGAAAGAGCCGTCGGGCGATGTGACCAATGCCGGACTCGGTAAGAGAGCCGGCGGGACCGGTATCAGGCCGGGGTGACCCCCAGGCTCTTGCCGGCCAGGCCGCGAGCGCGGTGGGACAGACGCTGGGCGACGGCGGACAGCTCCAGAGCTGCGGGGGCGTCGGCGACGGGCTTGCCGTCGTCGGCCACTGTAGCCGGGTTGCCGGTGTCGGAGCCCTCGCGCAGACGGATGTCCAGCGGCAACTGGGCCAGCAGCGGCACCTCGTAACCGAGGGTCTCGCTCAGGGAGGCGCTGACGATCTCGCCCCCGCCGGAGCCGAAGATCTCCAGGCGTGAGCCGTCGGGCTGGGGCATGTAGGACATGTTCTCGATGACGCCCACCACCTTCTGGTGCGTCTGGGTGGCGATGAGGCCGGTGCGCTCGGCGACCTCGGCGGCGGCCGTCTGCGGGGTGGTGACCACGAGGATCTCGGCGTTGGGCAGCAGCTGGGCCACGGAGATCGTCACGTCGCCGGTGCCGGGCGGCAGGTCCAGCAGCAGGACGTCCAGGTCGCCCCAGAACACGTCGGAGAGGAACTGCTGGACGGCGCGGTGCAGCATGGGGCCGCGCCAGACGACCGGCTGCTTGTCCTCGACGAACATGCCGATCGAGATGACCTTCACCCCGTGGGCCACGGGCGGCACGATCATGCCGTCGAGCTGGGTGGGGACCCGGTCCACGCCCAGCATGCGGGGGATGGAGAAGCCGTAGATGTCGGCGTCGACGACGCCCACGCTCAGGCCCTGGGCGGCCATGGCGGCGGCGAGGTTCGCGGTCACCGAGGACTTGCCGACCCCTCCCTTGCCGGAGGTGACGGCGTAGACCCGGGTGAGGTTGCCCGGCTGGGTGAAGGGAACCACCGGTTCGGCGGCCCCACCGCGCAGGCGGCGCCGCAGCTCGGCCTTCTGCTCATCGTTCATGACGCCCAGGCTCACCTGCACCTCGGTGACACCCTCGACGGTGCTGACCTCGCGTCGGGTGTCGGCGGTGATCGTGTCCTTCAAGGGGCACCCGGCCACGGTCAGGAGCACCTCGACGCTGACCACGCCGTCCTCGGCGATGTCAACGGAGGAGACCATTCCCAGGTCGGTGATGGGGCGGTGCAGCTCGGGGTCGATGACCCTGGCCAGCGCCTCCATGACGGCGTCATGAGTCGGTTGCGTCATGGGCCCATCCTAGGGGTGCCGTCGAGCGCCACGACAGGTGGCGAGTCCCACGTGAGGGCCGGGTGCTCCCTCACTGAGCGGTGCGCTGCTCAGGGGCGGTGTCGGGCTCGTCGTCGCCGCTGTCCTGGAACTCGGCGATCTCCTCACGGGTGAGGCGCTCCTCGGCGAGGATCTCGCTGAGCATGTCGCGAAGTTCGCTGCGCACGAAGTCGCGGGTGGCGACGTCGTTCATGGCCAGGCGCAGGGCGGCGATCTCCCGGGTGAGGAACTCGGTGTCCTCCAGGTTGCGCTGGGCGCGCTGGCGGTCCTGCTCGGCGGTGACGCGGTCGCGGTCGTCCTGCCGGTTCTGGGCCAGCATGATGAGGGGGGCCGAGTAGGAGGCCTGGGTGGAGAAGGCCAGGTTGAGCAGGATGAAGGGGTAGGCGTCCCAGGCCTTCTGCATCTTGGCCAGGATGAGGTTCGCCACGATCCACACGATGACGAAGATCGACATGTAGAGCACGAACTTGGGCGAGCCCATGAAGCGGGCGGTGGCCTCGGCGAAGCGGCCGAAGCCGTCGGAGCGCGAGGCGTGGGCCGGATGCGTCCTGCGCAGCCACCGCAGGCGGCTGTCGGGCAAGGGCTGGTCGAGCTGGTCAGGCATTGGCGCCCCTCTCGATCGTCTCGTCGGTGACGGCCTCGTCGGCCACGCGCCAGTCGTCGGGCATGAGGTGGTCCAGGACGTCGTCGACACTGACGGCGCCCAGCAGGCGTCCGGCGTCGTCGAGGACCGGCAGGGCCGTCAGGTTGTAGGTGGCCAGCAGGCGGGTGACGGTACCGATGGAGTCCTCGGGGCGCACGGAGTCGACGTCGGTGTCCACGATGGAGCCGACCATGCGCTGGGGGCGTTCGCGCAGGGCCCTCTGGAAGTGGATCATGCCCACGAACTTGCCGGTGGGGGACTCCAGGGGCGGGCGGCACACGAAGCCGACGGCGGCCAGGGCGGGAGGGACCTCGGCCTTGCGGGACTGAGCCAGGAAGGTCGCCACCGTTGACTCGGGGGGCAGGATGATCGGCTCGGTGGTCATCAGGCCGCCGGCGGTGTAGTCGTCGTAGGCCATGAGGCGGCGCACGTCCTCGGCCTCCTCGGGCTCCATGAGGCCCAGCAGCTCGGTGGCCTTGAGCTGGGGGAGGTCGGCGACCAGATCGGCGGCGTCGTCGGGCTGCATGGCGTCCAGGACGTGGGCGGCGCGCCCGGCCTCCAGGCGGGACAGGAGGGCGACGGCGTCCTCGTTGCCGAGCTCCTCCAGGACGTCGGCCAGGCGCTCGTCGGTCAGCTCGGCGGCCACGCGCATTTGGCTGTCCTGGGGCAGGTCGCGCATGACGTCGGCCAGGTCGGCCGCCTTGAGGTCCTCCAGGGTGGCCAGCAGCGCGGTGGCGCCCTGCTGGTCGGCGCTGGCGGCCAGGCCTGTGACCTCGTCGGGGCGCACCGTGAAGGTCTCCCCGCGGCGCAGGCCCAGGGGGCCGGAGGAGGCGCGCTGGACGAACAGGCGGGTCACCTTCCAGTCCATGCCGCGGTCACGCTCGATGGCCACGTCGCGCACCGTGACGTTCCCCGAGCCGTCGCGCATGGTGACCACCCGGTCCAGCAGCTCGCCGACGACCAGGGTCTCCACGTGGCGCTGGGTGAAGCGGCGGATGTTCATCAGGCCCGTGGTGATGACGGCTCCGGGCTCGATGGCGGTGATCCTCGACAGGGGCAGGAAGACGCGGCGCCGGCTGGAGACCTCGATGACGAACCCGACCGCTCGCGGCTCCCCGCGCATCTGCAGCAGGACGACGACGTCATGGACCTTGCCCACCTCATCGCCCAAGGGGTCGAAGACGGAGGTGCCGATGAGGCGGGCCACAAAGACCCTGCTGGTCGTGCGCGTCCTGGTGTTCTCCACAAGCCAAGCCTATGCGCCTGAGGCGTGATTGCCTGCCGATGGGTCCGTACCGCGTGCCCGCGCGTGCGACGATAGCCCACATGAACGCCAATCCGAGCCCGTTGTCCTCCCTGACCTCGTCCAGTGGTGGTGTCATGCCCCAGGGGGAGGAGGTGGCCTCCTTCGCGACCTACCCCGAGGCGCAGAGGGCGGTGGATGCCCTGTCGGACCAGGGCTTTCCGGTGCAGCATCTGGCGATCATCGGCACAGACCTGCGTCAGGTCGAGCGCATCACCGGGCGCATGAGCTGGGGGAGGGCGGCGATGTCGGGGGCTCTTAACGGCCTGTGGATCGGGGTGTTCTTCGGCATCATCATGTCGGTGGCCGGCAGTAGCGGTCCCAGGCTCAACTTCTGGGCCTGCGTCCTGCTGGGGGTGCTGTGGGGCATCGTCTTCCAGCTCTTCAGCTACGCCCTGACCCGGGGGCGACGCGATTTCACCTCCATCAGCCAGGTCGTGGCCTCGCGCTACTCGATCATTGCCGCTCGTGAGGTTCGCGAGGCCTCCCAGGCCCTGGCTGATGTGCCGGGCAACCTCTCGCGCGGAGGAGAGGCCCAGCGCCGGTCCCAGGAGCGTCGTCGGGCCCGGGAGGAGACTTCCGGGCCGACGGCCTTTGGCTCGCGTCCTGATG
>CAJZFF010000096.1 GCA_915069725.1 uncultured Actinomyces sp. | reverse complement strand
ACGCCTGGGACATCTCCTGGATCCTCTGGCCGGTCGCCGCCGTCGCCTTCGCCATCTTCGCCTCCGTGCGCAACTACCGGCGCGACCGCCAGTGAGTCCCTCCGCCCCGGCGCGGGGCTCACCCGGTCATGAGCGAAGGCCCGGAACCTTGTGGGTTCCGGGCCTTTCGCGGTGGCCCAGACCGCCCCCTAATCCGGGGCCTGGTCGGGGCCGAGGCGATCACTCCTCGGCGAGGGTGGACAGGTCGCCCTCATCCTGACCCAGCGCCCGGGCCCGCAGCACCCGGCGCAGGATCTTGCCCGAGCGGGTCTTGGGCAGCGACTCGAGGAAGACGAAGGACTCCGGCTTGGCGATCGGCGACAGGGTCGCCGCCACGTGCTGGCGCAGCTCCGCCTCGAGCTCACGCGAGGGCTCGACCCCGGTGGCCAGGACGACGGCGACGTGGACGGAGTGCCCCTTGACCTCGTGGGGCAGGCCGACAGCGGCGGCCTCGGTCACCGCGGAGTGGGAGACGAGCGCCGACTCGACCTCGGCCGTGCCCAGGCGGTGGCCGGAGACCTTGATGACGTCGTCGGTGCGCCCGATGATCCAGAACCAGCCGTCAGCGTCGCGCTTGGCCGAGTCCCCGGTGAGATACAGGCCCGGGTACTTGCTCCAATAGGTGTCCACGTAGCGCTGCGGTTCACGGAAGAGAGTGCGCATCATCGCGGGCCAGGGACGCTTGAGGACGAGGTTCCCCTCGACGCCGTCGGGGACCTCCCGGCCCTCCTCATCGACGACGGCCGCCTCCTGGCCGAACACCGGCCGGCCCGCCGCGCCGGGCTTCTGGGGCATGGAGGGCACCGTCGTGATCTGAAACATGCCGGTCTCGGTCTGCCACCAGGTGTCGATGATCGGGCAGCGGTCGGCACCCACGACGTGGTGGAACCAGCGCCACGCCTCGGGGTTGAGGGGTTCGCCGACGCTGCCCAGCAGCCGCAGGCTGGACAGGTCGTGGCGCCGCACCCAGGCCTCGCCGAAGCGCATGAGTGTGCGGATGGCCGTGGGGGCGGTGTAGAAGGCGTTGATGCCGTAGCGCTCGATGAGGTTCCACCAGCGGTCCGGGTAGGGGAAGGTCGGGTTTCCCTCGTACATGAAGACGGTGGCGCCGTTGAGCAGCGGACCGTAGACGAGGTAGCTGTGGCCGGTGATCCAGCCCGGGTCCGAGGTGCACCACCAGCGGTCGGCGTCATGGACGTCGAAGCAGTCGTGGAGGGTGGCATAGGTGCCCACCTGGTAGCCGCCGTGGGAGTGCAGGATCGCCTTGGGCTTACCGGTGGACCCGGAGGTGTAGAGGATGAACAGGGGATCCTCGGCGTCGACCTGCACGGTCTCGCAGCGGCCCTGGGCGATCGGGAGCTTGCACAGCTCGTGGTACCAGTGGTCGCGGATGGGGTCCATGACCGCCTCGGTGCCGGTGTTGCTCACGACGATGACGTTCTGGACGGTGGGCGAGAAGCGCACCGCGTCGTCGACGATCTTCTTCATGGGGAAGACCTTGCCGTTGATCCACGAGCCGTCGGCGGTGATGACGACCTTGGACTCCGAGTCATCGATGCGCGCGCTCAGGGCGTCGGAGGAGTAGCCGGCGAAGACCACCGAGTGGATGGCCCCGAGCTTGGCGCAGGCGAGCATGGCGAAGAAGACCTCGGGGATGCGGGGCAGGTAGATCGTCACGACGTCACCCTTGTGCACGCCCATGGCCCTGAGGACGTTGGCCATCCTCTCGACCTCCCGACCAAGGTCGAAGTAGGAGAAGGTACGCACCTGCTCGACGTCCTCACCCACCCAGATGAGGGCGAGCTTGTTACGGTGGGAGTTGGTCAGGTGCCGGTCGACGGCGTTGGAGACGATGTTCGTCCGAGCACCGACGAACCAACGGTAGAAGGGGGCCCCGGACTCGTCGAGCACCATGTCCCAGCGCCTGGACCACTCCAGCTCGCTGGCGCGCTCTGCCCAGTAGCCCTCCAGGTCCGCGGCGGCCCGCTCCTCCAGAGCGCGCCAGTCGCCGACCCAGGCGTTCGCGACGACCTCGGGGTCGGGATGGATGGTCTGCTCCGGCTCCTCCATCGGCTCACCCGGGGGCCGGGGCACGTTCCTTGAGATCATGGCGTCCTCCTTGCGCAGTATGGATATGGCGCCGTTACGCGGCGCGGGTCGTCCGGTGGCGTGCGGGCCGCGTGGAGTGCGGAGCTCTCGGCGCTCACGAACGTGGCGTCGCACACATGTGGGCTGCAATCATCCATCATGAAGGCCTGCTTGGCGACCGAAACGGCGAGGGGGACGCCATGAGGACGCAGCCCATGCGTCCGACGACCGCTCCTGCGCATCAGGAGGCGGACCTGCGACACAGATCCCGGGCGGGCGCCCGTCCAACAATGAGCGAAGGCCCGGAACCTTGTGGGTTCCGGGCCTTTCGCAGTGGCTCCGACCGGCGTCGATCCGGTGACCTTTCGATTTTCAGTCGAACGCTCTACCAACTGAGCTACAGAGCCGTGGGATGGAATCGGCCCGACCATTTCTGATCGGACCGACCGTTCCGCGACCTCGACGGGACTTGAACCCGCGACCTCCGCCGTGACAGGGCGGCGCGCTAACCAACTGCGCCACGAGGCCAGTGTGAATTCACTGTGTTATTCACTTGTGCGAATCCGTACCCCCAACGGGATTCGAACCCGTGCTACCGCCGTGAAAGGGCGGGGTCCTAGGCCGCTAGACGATGGGGGCCAGGGGCCTTCGACGTCGTCGCGCCTCGAACCGGGATGAACACTAAGGGGACAGTCTTCCACAGCGCAAATCCCAGGAGCGTGACCCTCCTCACCGCTCGGTTTTCGGCGGGATTGCGGCCCGCGAGGACTGCCGAGCCGGAGCCGGGCGGTCTGGCAGGCTGGTCCCGTGAGCCACCAGCACCAGCAGGAGCCTGACCGGCCCCGGGAGCCGCAGCCGGTCAGGATGTCGCAGCAGGACTTCGAGGACGTCGTCGGCGACGCCCTCGACCGGATCCCGGCGGACCTGGCCGAGGTGATGGATAACGTCGTCGTCCTCGTTCAGGACGAGCCCGATCCGGAGATGCTCACCGAGGAGGACTATGACGACGACGGCCTGCCCACGCTCCTGGGGCTGTACGACGGCGTCCCCCTGACCGAGCGCGACGAGGGCTGGTCCATGGTGCTGCCCGACCGCATCCTCATCTTCCGCGGGCCGTTGGAGCGCTGGTGCACGAGTCGCGAGGAGCTGGAGGAGGAGATCACCGTGACTGTCATTCACGAGGTGGCTCACCACTTCGGCATCCCCGACGAGCGCCTCCACGAGCTGGGCTGGGAGTAGCGCCGCGCGCAGTGCGTGAACAGACCGTCAGGGTCATTACCTCGCGAGCACCCAGGGACCTGTCTTAGTGTGGCCGGCATGAACGACCGTCATCGGCCTGCAGCTCCGGATGCCGGGGAGACTCCCGCCCCCGCCGACCCGAGCACGTCCCCGCAGCACCACATGAGTCGACGACCGGTGCTCCTGGCGGCCCTGATGGGCGCCGGGTCCCTGGCGGGATGCTCCCTCATCCCCGGCTCCTCGTCGGCCGGCTCCTCCTCTCCCAGCGCGAAGCCCAAGGCCCCGGAGCCGGCGGCGTCGAGCGCCGCCCCCTCGCCCACCGCGAACGCGACGGCGTCGGCCACCGCGACAGCCACCGACGGGGCGCTGGCGGGCTGGAGCCTGGAGGAGAAGGTCGGCCAGCTCATGATGGTCGGGGTGGACGCCCAAGCCCCCAAGCAGTCCTCCAACGAGGCCGTCGACACCCACCATGTCGGCAACATCTTCATCGCCGGGCGCACCACCGCGGGCAGCCAGGCGACCCAGAAGGTCATCAGCTCCTTCACCTCCAAGGTCGGCCCGGGCACGACCCACACCACCCCGATGCTCGTGGCCACCGATCAGGAGGGCGGCGAGGTCCAGGTCCTGACCGGATCGGGCTTCTCCGACATCCCCTCGGCGCTGGACCAGTCGGCCCAGCCGCGCGACCAGCTGGTGGCCTCGGCGCGCACCTGGGGCAAGGAGCTGGCCGACGTCGGGGTCAACATGAACCTGGCCCCGGTGGTCGACCTGGTCGACATCGACCGACCGACCACCAACGAGCCCATCGGCCGCTGGGGGCGGGAGTACGGGCACGACGCCGCCACAGTCTCCTCCCAGGCTGGGGCCTTCGCCGAGGGGATGCAGGCCTCGAAGGTCATCCCCACCTACAAGCACTTCCCGGGACTGGGGCGGGTGAAGGACAACACGGACACCTCAGCGGGCGTCGTCGACTCCACCACGAACCGTCTGCCCGACGCCGCCGTCGGCGTCTTCTCCAACGCCATCGCGGCCGGTGCGCAGGTCATCATGGTCTCCTCGGCGACGTACTCCCTCATCGACCCTTCGGCCCCGGCGATCTTCTCCTCGACGATCGTCACCGACATGCTGCGCACGCAGATGGGCTTCTCCGGGGTGGTCATCACCGACGACGTCTCCGCCGCCGTCCAGGTCCAGGACGTGAGCGCGGGAGATCGGGCCGTGCGGGCGATCCGGGCCGGCTGCGACATCGTGCTGGCCTCAGCGGACCCGACGGTGGCCGCGGACATGGTCAAGGCCATCATCGCCGCCGCCCAGTCCGACCCGGCCTTCGCGGCGCGGGTCGATGAGTCGGCCACTCGGGTGCTGGCCCTCAAGGGCGGCCTTCAGTCCTGAAGCGCGCCGGCAGCGCATCGGCCCCCCTGAGCAGCCTGCTCAGGAGGGCCGTCCACGTTTCTCGGGGAGCCGGCTCAGGCCTCAGCGGGACTTGGTGGTGCCCTGAGGCGACCCGCTGGACTCCATGCGCTTGGCCAGGCAGTGGTCGGAGTCATAGCCCTGGGCGTCGCACCAGGCGTTGGCCTGGTCGCCGTCGGAGTAGGAATCACCCTGCAGGGTCACCCACCAGCCGGCGGTGTCGTAGACCGGCCACTGGCTGGTGTCGATGATGACGGCCTTCGGGTTGGCCTGCTGCGTCTTGAGGTACTCGGCGAGGATCAAGCGCTTGGTCCAGGTCTGCCCGTCGACCACGAGCCCCACCTGCTTGGAGGACAGCTGCGGGGTCCACTTGCCCCGCAAGCTGTTCATGACGATGGGGTAGTCGTGCTTGATCTGCCACTGGATGGCGTCTCCGGCGGCCTGCTCGTCCTGCGCCTCCTGGTTGGCGTTGGAGCTCGCGGAGGAGGCGATGGTCATCGCGGAGTTCGTCGAACTCTTCGCGGTGGCGGTCGATGAGCTGCCGCGGTCGAAGGAGGGCCGGACCGTCAGGCCCTTGAGGTCGAGGTCCTTGGCGGTGCGGAAGTAGTGCTGCTCGCCGAAGCGCAGCGTCACCGCCCGTCCGCCGTTGGGGATGATGAGCGGGTCGCTGGAGAGGTCGAAGGTTCCCGAGGCCACAAGGTGGTCAACGTCGGCGCCGCCGGTAGGGCTGGTGGAGCTGTAGACGAGGACCTGGCTGGACGATCCGGCCAGGAAGTCGCCCTCGGCGCAGGAGGTCGCCATGTTGCCGTGGACCTTGAGCTCACCCTGGCCGTCCTCCACCGAGGTGATCGTGAAGGTCGGCATGCTGGAGCAGGCCTTGACCGCGCCCGAGGGCAGGGCCGCGGCGGTCGACGTGGCCGCGGCGTCGGCCTGACCGTTCTGCTTGCCGTCCTCACCCCCGTCGCTGTCGGCCTTGTTCTGGGAGGTGTCCTCACTCTTGTCCTTGTTGGCGAAGTGGCTGCCGGCCCACAGGCCGCCTCCGCCGACGATGACGAGCAGGAGGACCACGATGATCGCGATCAGGCGACCACTGCTGGATTTCGCCGGCTGCTTCTGCTGGGGAGGCGGCATCTGGGCCATCATCTGGGGGCCGAACATGTCCAGCTCCACGGCCGGCTGAGCGGCGGAGAAGCCCGACGGCGCCCCACTGGGGGTCTCGGCCCAGGCGGCGATGTCCTCGGCCGACGGCGGCGGAGGCACGGGGAAGGCCACCGACTCGGCCGAGCCCGCTGTCCAGCCGGAGGTCACAGCCGCGGACTGGGCTGAAGCCATGAAATCAGTCGTGTCAGCCGAGTCGACCTCGTGCCGCTGCGAGGCGGTGGCGAGGACGGTCATGTCGTTGTTGTCGGAGTCCGCAGCCTCATCGGTTGCGGTCTCTGCACCAGGATCGACGGCGGTCTCAGCCTCGTCGGAGTCCTCGGAATCCTCGGCAGGCTCTTCAGTCCCCGGTTCCTCGGCCGCTTCAGCAGACTCCACACCGTGCTCATCGGCAGCCTCGTCGACGGCGGCGTCCTCGACGTGCGGATCCTCCGAATCCGGGCTCTCAGCCTCGTCGCCCTCAACGTCTTCGGAGTCCTCGGAATCCTCAGCAGGTTCCTCTGTCTCCGGCTCGACACCGGCTTCGCCAGAGCCGGCATCCTCAGCGCCGTCCTCTGCCTCGTCACCCGAGTCATCGGGGCGCGGCTCCTGAGCTTCGCCAGCGGCGTCTTCCGGGTCTGCATCGGGCTCGGCGGCAGTCTCAGCCGCGTTGGAGTCCTCGGCAGGCTCGTCTGTGTCCTGCTCGTCGCCGGCCTCGCCAGAGCCGTCGGCATCCGCAGC
>CAJZFF010000095.1 GCA_915069725.1 uncultured Actinomyces sp. | reverse complement strand
GTCGGAGCGGGTGACACGGTGGATGTCGGGCAGGTCATCGGCACCTTGCTGCCCGGGCACCGTTCGGACGGGGTCTGCGCCCTGCACTGGGGCGCTCGCACCGGCCCTAAGACGTACATCAACCCGCTGCGCCTGCTGCAACCGGCCGTCATCCGCCTCAAGCCCCTTCACTGAGAACGCGACCCCACGAGGGTTCCGCTCAGGCCCGGGGGAAGGCCTGCTCGTAGACGCTGCGCAGGCGCTCAGCCGAGACGTGGGTGTAGCGCTGGGTGGTGGCCAGTGAGGAGTGGCCGAGGAGCTCTTGGACGCTGCGCAGGTCCGCTCCCCCGCCCAGGACGTGGGTGGCGGTGCTGTGCCGCAGTCCGTGCGGGCCCAGGTCGGGCACCTGGGCGGCCGTGCACAGGCGGTGGACGACGTCGCGCACCGCCCGGGGATCGATACGTCGCCCTCGCGCCCCGAGGAAGAGGGCGCCTCCCGCATCGACGGCGCAGATCTCACCGCGCCGACGCAGCCATTCCTCCAGTGCTCTGGCGGCGGGCAGCCCGTAGGGGACGGTCCGTTCCTTACGGCCCTTCCCCAGGACTCGCAGGGTCCGTTGGGAGTGGTCGAGGTCGGCGACATCCAGGCCGACGAGCTCGGAGACCCGCACTCCGGTCGCATAGAGCGTCTCGATGATGGCCAGGTCACGCACGGCCAGGACGTGCCCGTCCGAGGCGAGGTCCGAGGCGGTCTTGAGCAGCTGCGAGGCCTGCTGGGGCGTCAGCACCCCGGGCAGACGGTTATCGACGCGGGGCGCTCGCAGGCGCGCGGCGACGTCGGAGGTGAGCAGTCCCGTCTCGAAGGCCCAGGAGGAGAAGGTCCTCACCGAGGCCGAGCGACGGGCCAAGGTGGCACGTGAGTGACCGCTCGCGGCCATCGCGGCGAGCCAGTCCCGCAGGTCCGCCAGGTCGAGGGTGGCCAGGGCCGCGTCAACGGGCTCCGTATCCCCCTCACCGACGCCGAGGAAGCTCAGCAGGTCGTTGATGTCGACGAGATAGGCGCGCACGGTGTGCCCGGACAGATCCCGCTGCAGGGCCAGGTAGCCGCGGTAGGAGGCGAGCAGGTCGGCGCGCGTCCTCGGCATGACAACCCCCTTGATGACGGTCCTCACTGGCGAATGGCGTGAGGTAGATGAGCTACAGCAACGTGGCGACCTGTGAGCGGATCTCGGCGATGCGCTTCTCGTCGCGTTTGTAGTGGGTCCATTTCCCGATACGCGTGGAAGTCACCAGCCCCTCACGCTCCAAGGCTCGCATGAAGGCCGACACGGTCGACTGAGCAAGCCCCACCTTGTCGGTGATCTGCTTGATGCAGACCCCGTACTCATCGGGATCCGCAATCCCCTGCTCGATAGGGAACTCCGCCCGAGGATCTCGGAGCCACTGAAGAATCCGGAGGCGCACCGGATGAGCGAGAACCTTGAGGGCGTCGACTATCACATCCAGGTCCGCAGAATCCGAATATCCTTCCGAATGACTCTTCGCATCCTCCGACATCACTCCCCCCTCTCTGTGCCGCGGCTCGAGGTTCGGGCGAGCATATCACTCGTCCTGAAAACCGGCGTTCCGACACCGAGACGCATCACCCACCGAGGACGAGCTTGGCCCAGTAGATGCTGACGATGAGGACTACCGCACCGAGGAACTGAGAGAGCGACAAGGTCTCGGAGAAGAGGACATAGGCGTAGACGGCTGCGGCCACGGGCTGGAGCAGGGTGAACAGCGACCCGAGCTGCAGCGACATGAAGTGCATGGCGTGTGCCATGAGGGTCTGCCCGAGTATCTGGGAGGTGAACGCCAGAACAACGAGTAGCAGCCAGCCCTCTACGGAACGTGGAAGCAGGTTCTCCCCGCGTAGCATTGCCACCGCAAGACACACCGCTGCGCACCACAAGCTGAGTAGTGCCATGATGCGTGGCGCGGGATACCTCGTTCGCAGCCCCTGGGCGACAACAAGAAATCCCGTGTAGAAGAATGCCGTGGCCAAGGCCATAGCGTTTCCGAACAGGTGCCCTGGTTCCGCATGAACACCGACCGGAGTCAGGAGCAGCAGTCCCCCGATCGCCAGGGTCGCCGGAGCAACGAGTCTGACGTCGGGAACGTCCCTGAAAAGCACCCACCCAAGGATCGCCGCGGCGAAGGGGACAAGATTAGCCAGGAGGTTGGACTCGGCCAGCGTGGTGTAGAAGAACGACACGTTCCACAGGCACAGGTCGATCGCCAGGAGAGCGCCACCCAGGGCGATGGTGACATGGTCACGAAGGGGCATACGTTCCCGCACTCGGGGTCCGCCCCGCAGTCCAATCCCGGCGTCGAGCAGGAGCAGCATGGGGGCGGCGATCAGAGACCGGAAGCCGCCGGTGGCGATCGGCCCGACCTCACTGAGCCGAACGAACACTCCCCCGAGCGCCAAACATCCCACTGCGAGCAGTGCGCACGCAATCGCCCCTCCTCTCGCCTCACCACCGACAGCACGACTCAGACGCTGCACCATCACGCCCCTCCTTACCTCTCGTTTCCCCTGACAGCGACCGTCAGCCGCCCCAAGCGGCCGACACCCGCTCCCAGCACGGCGACGCGAGCTGACACCAGCACCATAACCCATACATCGACAATATGCGATAGGTCGATCTATTGAGGGTTGTCGACTGCTCGACGAGGGGCGTCTGGGGGCGAGAATCACCCACGGCACCCGGCTGCCGAGAGCCGCAGATAAGCGGAGCGGCCTACCGGAAAGCAGCTGAGGTCTCGCGCATACGTGGTGCAGGATCGGTCGCCCACCAGCCACCCCCCCATGCGACGAGAGCCGGCAGAAGGGATGGACATCGAGGACATCGAGGTCTTCATCGGTACCGGGCGCCAGCAAGGAGTGAGCACTGGGCCACGACCTTGAGCTGGGAGGGCCGGAAGACCCTCGGTAGGGCCCTGCCGAACGACGAGGACCGGCTGCGAGAGGTCTCCCAGCACGTACAAGGAAAGAGACAGGTACTGGTGGTGGCCGACCAGCCCCACCACCCCCGAAGCCCTGGCCAGGCACACGACGCCACGTCCGGAGAACCGTCGCCACCTAGCCCACGTCAGCCAGGCTGAAGCGAGCGGACAAGGCAAGGATTGGCGCCAACCCCCTACACCCCGCAACCATCGACACAGCCACCAGCAGCCGCTTGACACGCCACATAGAGGCACCCCACCACGGACCGTCTCCGCCAGAGGGCGGCAGTATCCGCACCCCAGTAAGAGGCGGCCGCATTGATTCAGCACGCAACCTCACCATTAGAATCACAAGTTCATAACAACCACCCAGGTGGATACTGGAGACACAAGCCTCCCCTTCTCCTTGATCCCAACGAAAAATCCACTCTTCCTCTGTATTTCCCCACATTCGGGACATTTGTTGCCGTCCAACGAGGAAGTTAAAATCTTGGTCGTTCTGACGAGCTCCATCCTTCCTGGCTCATCCCTATTTCCTGCTGGAGCGCAGCACTGTGAAACGGTTCTCCAGGCGCGGCGTCAATGTCGGCGTCATCGCGGTCCTGGCCGCTGCCGCTCTGGTCGCCGTCGTCCTGCACCCGGGGATGGCCACTCATGATGTCGATCTTCATGACGGTGGAGTGCGGGTGACCAACGGGGCGATGGCGATGGTCGCCCACCTCAGCTACCGCTCGCGGATGCTCGACGGGGGCCTGCGCACCTCCTCGACGAACTTCGACGTCGACCAGTCCGGCTCCCAGGTCTTCATGTCCGACGCCTCCTCGGACACCTACACGCAGGTCGACGACATCACGCTGCCCCGGGCCGCAGGCTCCGGCTCCACCGTCCCCACCCCCGTCTCCAGGAGGTTTCGTCCATGAACATGCTGACACGCTGGGTACCCGGCGACATCCTGGTCGCCGTCGCGGACGGCGGCGTCCTCGCCCTCGACGGAAGTGCGCAGGCGATGGAGGAGATGTGGACCAAGCTCGGTGAACACCGCTGCCTCGGCGACCTGCTGAAGGGCCTGAGCCGGATGCACGACAACGAGGTCTTCACCCTCCCCGACTTCCTCATGATGGCCATCGACGGCCAGGAGCTGCGAGTGGCCGCCCGGGGGCGCTTCTGCCTCCATCTGGACACTGCCGACGGCGAGCGCAGCTTCAGCGCCTCCGAGGTCGTCGTGTGGGAGGAGTCCCGCTATGAGCGGGTCAACCAGTGCATCCTCGAGCTCGCCCCGGTCCCCGGACACGCAGCCGGTCACGAAGGGCTCGAGGAGTTCCTCCCTCTGCGCTCGGGGATCGTCCGAGCCTCTCAGCTGCACATCGGTTTCGGAGCCCACCAGCACCCATCGTCCTCACCGGCTCAGACCGGCGCTCACGGGGGTCAGGGGGTACCGCTGCCATCTGCGGCCCAGGAGATCCTCCAGCAGGCTCAGGCCGACGGCGCCCCCGAGCGGGACGACCCACCGCCGTCGTCATCGCTATCTGCGAGGCAGGAGCAGGGGGAGGCCGCCCACCTGTCCCGCCCCGATCCCGGACAGACGCTGGGACCGCAGTCCATGGACCTGCTGGACGGTACGGGCTCCCCGCAGGGGACCGGGGCGGGGGCTCCGGCCGCGGTACTGGGGCCCGACGACGTTCTGGCGGCCGAGGCCGCAGCTCCAAAGGCACAGGGGCAGCAGGCCCGGGACCAGAACGTCGGTCGTCTTGTTGAGCACACGATGATGCAGGGGGCCGGGGCGGCCATCGGCCCGGTCTCCTCCCAGGACACTGATCCGTTGGCCCGACTCACCGCAGGGCCCGGACGCCACCGGGCCTCCCCCCTGGGCGAGAGCACCTCCGGCCGGCACGCGTCGCAGGCCGCTGAGCCGCTCCCGCCTCAGCGGCAGGCCCCGGACGGCGGCGCGGATACGGCCTCCCCGAAGGGTTCAGTGCCCTCGGGCGAGCAGGGCAAGCACGACGGACGCACCGTCTCGGCTGCAGGACTTGATGCCACCGGAAACGCACTGGGCGGGCAGACCGGGCTCGACGAGCCCTCCGGCACCGGCCCCAGCGTGATGGCCGTCTTCTGCGAAGCGGGGCACCCCAATCCGGTGCACGCCTCCTCGTGCCGCGAATGCGACGGCACCATCACCTCCAGGACCGGCCAGGTCGAGCAACCGGTCCTGGGCGTTCTGCGTGTCTCCTCCGGCGCCACGGCGGTCCTGGACGCTGACATCATCATCGGCCGACTGCCCCAGGGCACGAGCAGCACCGCCGCTCAGAGCCCCCGTCTGCTGGCCGTCCCCAGCCCGGGCAAGGCGATCTCGAAGACTCATTGCGCCGTGCGGGTCGAAGGCTGGGACATGCGCGTGGAGGACCTGGGCTCCACCAACGGGACCTTCCTGCTGCGCGCCGGAGAGGAGCCCCGCCGCGTGCCCGAGCACCAGCAGCTCTTCCTGCGCATCGGCGACGTCATCGACATCGGTGACGGCACCACCCTGACAGTGGAGCGAAAGGCATGATGTCCGCCCCGAGCTCCGCCCCGCAAGGACCGCCGATCCCCGGAGCCAGCCCCAAGCACCTCCTGGGCGCCGGGGGCTTCGCCGATGTCTTCCTGTATGAGCAGCAAGTGCCGCGCCGCGACGTAGCGGTCAAGATCCTGCGGCAAGGAGGCAGCCGACGCGACCACCACCGGTTCACCACCGAGGCGGACCTCATGGCCCGCCTGTCATCGCACCCCTCCATCGTGTCGGTCTACGGGGCCGGGACGGTGGAGGAGGATCGCAGCTACCTCATCATGGAGTACTGTCCACCTCCCCACCTGGGCAAGCTGGCCGCCTCGCAGCCCTTGCCCCTCACACGCGCCCTGGAGATCGGTATCCGGCTGGCGGGCGCGGTGGAGACCATTCACCGAGTCGGCTACCTCCACCGCGACATCAAGCCTGCCAGCATCCTGCTGACCCCCTTCGGGCGCCCGGTGCTCGGCGACTTTGGGATCGCCGCGCCCATTGGGCTCAGCGCCGAGCAGGACGAGTTCAGAGGGGCGTCCCCGCCGTGGGCCTCACCCGAGCAGCAGCTCAACCAGGAGATCCTGACTCCGGCCTCGGACGTCTACGCTCTGGCCGCGACCATCTACACGCTGCTGGCGGGACGCTCACCCCACGTCGATGTCTCCGGAGCAGACCGCAACGACCAGCTCTCGATGCTCGACCGAGTGCTCCACCAACAAATCCCCCCGATCGGGCGACGCGACGTACCCGAGCAGCTCGAGCGGGTCCTGGTCACAGCGATGGCCAAGTCCTCCCGCGAACGGTATGCCAGCGCGGTCTCCCTGGCTCGGGCGCTGCAACAGGTACAGACCGACCTGCGCCTGGCCATCACCCAGCTCGATGTCATGGAGGAGGCGTCCGGAAGACACACGAGCGGGAGCCGGAACCAGGACTCCACGATGCTGCGGCCGGCCGTCACAGTGGACCCCGACGGGCCGACCGGAACCGTGCCCGCCGCCCACCGGCATGACGACGCCGCCACGACCGTCGCGCCTCGTCGTGTCGAGGCCCAGCCCGCCGGCTCCGCCTCGCTACACGACCGCCCCGCTCTCCCGCCCCAGGGCGATGAGGCCGAGGTCGCAAGGAATGACCCGGGCTCGCAGGAGGCCGAGGTGGGCCTGCAGCGGCGGGGC
>CAJZFF010000094.1 GCA_915069725.1 uncultured Actinomyces sp. | reverse complement strand
CGGTAGTGGCCGCCCAGCCCGCCGATGTAGAGCAGGTGGAGCTCGCCGTCGGGGCGGGAGGAGGGCGCCTCGTCAACGATCTCGCAGCCCGGGGGCAGCGGCGCCATGCGCTCCTCGGGGAACCCCGGGACGTGGGCGCCCATACGCATTGAGGGCAGGTAGAGGCGGTCGATGTAGCGCGAGTACCAGGCCAGGTCGTAGCGGTAGACGCAGCCCATGGCCGTGGCCAGCGCGGCCCCGACCCGCTCGCGGTAGTCGGGGAAGGCCCAGTAGATGTCCCGGTAGAACAGGGAGGTGGGTACGCCGTGCCGGTGCATCAGCCCCATGAGCGCCGGGTCGACGAAGGGGTGGGGCGGGAGGTGGCGCGGCTCGGTCAGCATGGTGGGGATGGTCGCGCACTCGGAGTAGAGGAACTCGATGCGCTCCCCTCCCTGGAGGCGGTCCTTCAGGGCACGCAGGCGGCGGGACCGCTCCCGGGCCGAGCCGGTCACGTCCAGCACGGTGTAACCGAGCTCCCGGAAGGCGTCGAGCATGCGCACAGGCCGGATACCGGACGCCGACGACGCCTCCCGATCCAGGGGGAAGGGGGCGTGGTAGACGATCGCAGCCATACGGTGCCTTGCCTCCTTTAGGGCGTGTCTCAGGAACCAGGCGCGGCCGCACCAGGCAGACAGACTCGAGCGCAAGTGATAGTACCATCGGCCGATCACAGTTCTGACACGACGTCGGCGAGCAGCATCCTCGCAGTCGTAGTGAGGAACCGGGGCCGATGGCCGGCGAGGCACAGTCCTTTCAGTACCGTCTCAACGACGCTCACGACCGTACGAAAAGGCGCGCGCATCCTCGATGCGCTGGTCTCCGATGGCACCGGAGCCTGCGGAGTCACGGTAGAGTCTCGGCCATGCGTGTCATGTCAGTAGTGGGCGCCCGGCCCCAGTTCGTCAAGCTAGCCCCGATCGACGCCGCTTTCCGAGAGGCCGGCATCGACCATGTGATTGTTCACACCGGGCAGCACTACGACCCGATGCTCTCCGACGTCTTCTTCAGCGATCTGGGGATCTCTGCCCCGGACGTCCACCTCGGGGTCGGCTCGGGGTCGCACGGGGTGCAGACCGGCACGATGCTCGCGGCCATGGACGAGACCATCGAGACTCATCGCCCCGACTGGGTCCTGGTCTACGGGGACACGAACTCCACGCTGGCCGGGGCGCTGTCCGCCGTCAAGCTCCACGTGCCCATCGCCCACCTGGAGGCGGGCCTGCGCTCCTTCAACCGGGCCATGCCCGAGGAGATCAACCGGATCCTGACCGACCACGCCGCCGACCTGCTGCTGGCACCGACCGAGGTGGGGGCCGCCCACCTGGCGGACGAGGGCCTGGCCGAGCGCACCGTCGTCGTGGGCGACGTGATGACCGACATCCTGTTCTCGGTGCGCGACTCCGTCATCGACACCCCCTCCCCCGTCATGACCGAGCTGGACCTGCCCGAGGGCGGCTACTCGCTGGCCACCATCCACCGGGCGGAGAACACCGACGACCCCGAACGCCTGCGCTCCATCCTGGAGTCGCTGGCGGCGGTCGATCACCCGGTGGTGCTCCTGGCCCACCCGCGCCTGGTGGCCAAGTGCGCCGAGCACGGCATCACTCTGGGCGACTCGGGCAACCTGCGGATGCACCCGCCACTGGCCTACCCCGAGCTCGTCGCCTCGACCCTGCACGCCCGTGGCGTGGTCACCGACTCCGGCGGCCTGCAGAAGGAGGCCTTCCTCCTGCGGGCGCCGTGCACCACGGTGCGCCCCCAGACCGAGTGGGTCGAGACCGTCGACCTGGGCTGGAACGTCCTGGTCGAGCCCGGTCAGGCCCTGGTCGATGCCGCCTCCCGTGCCAGGCCGACCGAGCCCGCCGACGCCGACGCCCACCCCTACGGGGACGGCAACGCCGCCGCTCGAGTGGTCCAGGCCCTCACCGAGCACCTGCCCCGCTGATCGCCCCGACCGGATCCCTGGGCAGCATCATGCGCGTCACCATCGTCACCACCTGGTTCCCCACGCACCGCTCACCGGGTCTGGGGGTCTTCGTGGCACGCCACGCCGCCTCCATGGCGGCGGCCGGTCACGACATTCGTGTCGTCCACCTCGCCTCGGCCTCCGTCGACGACGGGGTGCGCCACGACCGGGTGATGGGGCTGCCCGTGGTGCGCCTACCCATGTCGCTGTCGCGGCCCCACGAGGTGCTTGCGGCCAGGCAGGAGTTGACGGCGCTGACTCACGGCAGCGACGTCGTCCACACCCACGCGGTCTCCACCCTCCTGCCCTACGCCCTGGGCCGGCCCCGTCAGCCGTGGCTCCACACGGAGCACTGGTCGGGGATCGCCCAGCGCGGCGCCGAGCTCGGCTCCCTGGCACGGGCGGGGGCTCAGGTGGTTCTGCGCCTGGAGCGCCGGCCCGACGTCGTCACCACCGTCTCCGACCAGCTCGCCACCGACCTGCGGGCCTACCGCCCCGAGGGCGAGATTCTGACGGTCCCCAACGAGGTCACCATGCCTGAGGAGCCGGCACCGCGCCGCAGCGTCGAGCTGGGTCGTGACACGCTGCGGATCGTCGGCATCGGGGGGCTCATCGAGCGCAAGCGCCCGGACCTAGCCGTAGAAGCGGTTGCGGCGCTGGCGCAGCAGGGGGTTCCAGCCCGGCTGACCTGGGTGGGTGGCGGTCCCCTGGCCGATCGCTGCACTGATCTCGCGACCGACCTGGGCGTCGACCTGGAGCTGACCGGTCAGCTGCCGGGCGATCAGGTGCAGCAGGTCCTGGCCGACAGCGACCTCTTCCTCGTGCCCACACTCGCCGAGACCTTCTTCCTGGGTGCAGCCGAGGCCGTTGCCGCCGGCCGCCCGGTGGTCACCAGTGACCGGGGGGCGCACACCAGCTTCCTGGATCCCTCAGTGAGCGAGATCGTCTCTCAGGACGACCCCGCCGCGTGGGCCAGGGCCGTCGTCGAGGTCATGGGACGGTGCACGGACCTCACGGCGCGCGACATCCAGAACACGTTGCCGCGGGCCTTCTCCCCCAGCCAGGTGGCGCGCTCCTACGGCCGCGCCTACGAGGCCGCCATCGCCCAGTACTCGAGATCCTACTGATCCTCGGGCGTGCCGGCTGCGGCCCCGGAGTCGTCAGCGGCTTCGTAGTGGCCCTCGTCGGCCTCACTGGCGGGGGGCCTGGCGTCGAAGCGGCGGGCGGCGGCGTCGGCCATGAGGATCTGCACCACCAGGATGAGGCACATGAGGGCGCCCAGGACGTAGGTGGTCGTCAGCAGCGAGTACGGGCTGAACCAGAGCCAGGCCAGGGGGACGGCGGCGTAGACCACCGAGAACAGGAGTAGCCAGTCCTGGTTCTCGGTGACGACGAAGAGAGTCGACAGCGGGGAGGTGACCAGGAGGATGAACAGCCAGGGGGTCAGGGCCCTGGCGAAGCTGCCGGCCTCGGTCCAGCCGCTGCCGAAGAGCAGGGGGAAGAGCCAGGGCGACAGGATGTAGAGCAGGACGAACGGCGCGGTCCCGATGATGAGGACCCGCTTGGTGACCTGGCGGACCAGGGGGCGCATCTGTCCGGGACGCAGAGTGGCGAGCTTGTGGAAGAAGACCTGCCCCACGGCGGCGTTGATGAGAGCCAGCGGAACCTCCAGGCAGCGCCAGGCCAGGTTGAACTGCCCCAGGCTGGCCACCGAGTAGGAGCCCACGAGCAGGTTGATGCCGTTGAGCCGCACGGCGTCGACGAAGGCGTTGAGTCCGTTGAGCAGGGGCATGCGCCGGTAGCGGCGGGCGCCCTGCCACAGCGTGGGCGCCTCCGGCGGCAGCGGCCGGTGCAAGGGCTTGGCCTTGCGCCCCAGGTTGACGAAGGCCCAGGCCTGCCCGATCGTCTGACCGATCAGCAGACCTCCGACACTGACCATCCCCGCCATCCCCAGGACGAGCTGGCCGAGGGACTGTCCGACCTGCTGCTCGACCCGGTTGATTGAGATCGTCCGGTAGTCCGACTGACGGTTGTACCAGTACTGGAGGAGCTGGACCGTCGACAGCAGCAGCGTGGTCACGCCCAGCAGCGGCATCCAGGCGGCGACATCGTTCCCCCACTGCCGGGCGATCAGCGGCTTGAGGAGGAGGGCCACGACGCTGGAAATGATCGAGACCACCACGATGCACACCATTCCCAGGCGGGCGCAGACCAGGGCCCAGGCGTCCTTCTTGGGAAGCATGATCGTCATGTCGTAGCGCAGGGCCGCCACGGCCGTGATGATCGAGACGACCGAGGTGTAGCGCGTCAGCTGGCCGAGGTCCGCGTCGGAGAAGATGCGGGTGAGGATCATCGTCATGCCGAAGACGATGGCCTGGGCGGTGGCCGTGCCGCTGACCAGCGTCAGGACGTGGCGCAGGAACGGGGAGGACTCCATGACCGAGCGGACCCGGGCGAGCGCTCCCGCCACGGGGCCGCTCGGTGCGACTGAGCGGTTCAGAGCGCGACCGTCCGGTTCTCGCTCGCCGAGGTCAGGACCGCCTCGACGACGTCGAGCGTGGCCACGCCCTCGGCCATGGTGACGTGGCGCTGGGCCACGCCGCGCACGGCGTCGCGGAAGTTCTCCTGCTCCAGGGCCAGCGGCTCGCGCTTGGGGATCGCGTAGCGGATGACGTCGCCCTCGCTGACGCCCCGGAAGGCGGCGACCTGGTCCCAGGTGGAGGCCACGGTGCCGTTGGCGTGGAAGGTGAGGTCGCCGGTGAGGGTGTCGGCCACGAAGGCGCCCTTCTCGCCATTGACAATGGTGACCCGCTCCTTGAAGGGAGTCAGCCAGTTCACCACGTGGGAGACGATGATGCCATTGGCCAGGACCCCGCTGGCCACGACCATGTCCTCGTTGACGCGCCCGGAGCGGTGGGCGACCTGAGCGCTGACCGACCGGTAGGGGGAGCCGGCGACCCACGCGGTCAGGTCGATGTCGTGGGTGGCCAGATCCTTGACGACGCCGACATCGCTGATGCGCGCGGGAAAGGGCCCCTGGCGGCGGGTGAGGACCTGATAGACCTGCCCGAGCTCGCCGGCGTCGAGTCGTTCGCGCAGGGCTCGCAGGGCGGGATTGCAGCGCTCGACATAGCCGACGGCCCCCACCAGGCCACGGGAGGCGAAGGCGTCGGCGACGCGGCGTCCGGCCTCGACGCTGTGGGCGATCGGCTTCTCGACCATGGTGGGCACGCCCGCCTCGGCCAGGGCCAGGGCGACGTCCTCGTGGTAGACGGTGGGGACGGCCACCATGGCGGCGTCCAGTCCGGCGTCGATGAGGGCGTGGACGTCGGGCAGGACCGCCAGCTCACCGGCGACGCCGAAGCGGTCGCCGCCGGGGTCGGCCACGGCCACGAGCTCCATGCCCTCGGTGGCGCGGATGACCCGGGCGTGGTGGCGTCCCATGGAGCCCAGGCCGATGAGGCCCACGCGCAGCGGGTTGTCCGCCGTGCCCTTGTCGGTGAGGTGGTGGACCTCGGGCAGCGCGGTGGTGGCCTGCCCGTCGAGAGCGACGTTCTCACCCATGTCAGGCACCTGCCTTGACGGTGGCGGCCACGGCCTGGCCGATGCGCTCCAGGTCCGCCTCGCTCAGGGAGGGGTGGACCGGCAGGGAGAGGCACTCGCGGGCGGCCTTCTCGGTTCCGGGCAGCTCGAGGCCCTCGGCGTAGTGGGCCAGGGAGGCCAGGCGGTGGTTGGGGATCGGGTAGTAGACGCCGCTGCCGACCTGCCACTCCTCGCGCAGGGCGGCCTGGACGGCGTCGCGCTCGGCGCCCGTGGCCCCCTCGAGGCGGATCGTGTACTGGTGGTAGACGTGCGTGTAACCCTCGGGGACGAAGGGGGTGACGACGCCCTCGACGCCCGCCAGCAGCTCGTTGAGGCGCGCGGCGTTGGCCTGGCGGGCAGTGGTCCAGCCGGCCAGCTTGGTCAGCTGGACGCGGCCGACGGCGGCGGCCACGTCCGTCATGCGGTTGTTGAGGCCCACCAGCTCGTTGGCGTACTGCTGCTCCATGCCCTGGTTGCGGATGAGGCGGCAGCGGCGGGCCAGCTCGGCGTCGGCCGTGGTAATCATGCCGCCCTCGAGGCTGGTCATGTTCTTGGTGGGGTAGAAGGAGAAGGACCCCCACGCCCCGAAGGACCCCACCGGCACCGAGCCGATCGCGGCGCCGTGGGCCTGAGCGCAGTCCTCGAAGACGGCCAGGCCATACTCCTCGGCTATCCGCATGATCTCGGGCATGTTCGCCGGCAGCCCGTAGAGGTGCACCACCTCGATCGCCGCCGTGCGATCGGTGATCGAGGCCCGAACGCTGGCCGGATCCAGGGTGAAGGTGACCGGATCGATGTCGGCGAACACGGGTCGGGCGCCCGCGATCGCCACCGAGTTGCCCGTGGCCGCGAAGGTGAAGGACGGCACGATCACCTCGGCGTCCTCGGGCAGGCCGCTGGCCAGCGTCGCCAGGTGCTGGGCCGACGTGCCCGAATTGACCGCCACGGCGTAAACGCCGCCGACGACCTGCTCGGCGAACTCCTCCTCGAAGGCGGCCACCTGCGGCCCCTGAACCACCATGCCCGAGGCGATGACGGCATCGACGGCGGAGCGCTCCAGCGCCCCGATGATCGGCTTGGCCGCGGGGATGAACTCACGTGGCATCAGGCGCGCACCTCCCGGATCGCAGTCTCGAGATCTGCCTCGACCTCTTCGTACAGGGCGCCGGTGACCGGACAGCGCCATCGCCGAGCGCCCCGAGAGCCCC
>CAJZFF010000093.1 GCA_915069725.1 uncultured Actinomyces sp. | reverse complement strand
TCGGCCATGCCCCGATCAGGCCCCAGATCGGCGAGCACGCTCTCCGGACGCAGAATCCTGTGGATACGGATCCTGGCGGTGATCGCGATCGTGATCGGAATAGGGGCCATCGCCTGGGGCATCCCCGACGGGGGAGCAGGAGCCGCGGGCGCTCACCTCGCCTTCATCCCTCTGCTGGCGGCCCTCGCACTGTGGGTCTCGGGAAGGTTCCCCGCATCGGCCGTGAGCACGTGGGGACCGACGATCCTGGCCTGGGCGTCCATGGTCGGCTTCGCGATCAGGACCTGGCCGCCGCTGCGCGAGGCGCTCCCGGTTGCGGGGATCTCCGTTCTGTGTAGCGGTGCGGCGCTCGCTTGGGCAGTGTTCACATGGTTCCCCGCGCGGAGGATCCTGCGAGTCCTAGCAGGCGCAGGTGCCGGATTGACCTACATGATCACCATGGTGCCGACACTGGCCTTCCTCTATGACTACTTCCTCTTCGCCTTCGTGCCCATGCTGACCCCAGCCTACGGTCTCATCGTTCTGCGTCGGCCGCCGACTCCGGCGCCGCCGGCTCCTGCGATGAGTCCGTATCCTGCGGCGCCGTCGGTTCGCTGACCTCAGTCTCAGCCGCACCCTCGGCCTCGGCGACCTGCTCCATCGCGGTCTTCTGGGACAGGGGCACCTCGGGCAGGAAGAGGGCGACGACGGAGGTCGCCACGAACAGCGGGATCATCCAGCCGAAGATCGGCAGGAGGGCGTCGGCGTAGGAGCCGGCCACGGCGTCGTGCAGGGCGTCGGGCAGCTGGTTGACCAGGGTGGGCGTGAGCGAGGAGGTGTCGGCGTCCTTGAACTGGGCCAGCTCCCCCAGGACGGCCGGGTCCGCGCTGCGGGCCAGCGCCCCGATCCGATCAGTGAGGTTGGAGGTCAGGCCGGAGGAGAAGGCGGCGCCGATGAGCGAGGCACCCAGGGAGACGCCGACCTCGCGGAAGAAGTTGTTGCCGCTGGTGGCCGTGCCCAGGTGCTTGGCCGGCAGGGCGTTCTGCACCACGGTGACCAGGAGCTGGAAGAACAGCCCGATGCCCGCCCCCATGAGGAAGGTGGCCGCGGAGATCTGCCAGACGGGCGACGTCGTCGACAGGCGGGAGAGCCAGAAGGAGGCGCCGGCGGCGACCAGGGGTCCCGCGACCGGGTAGATCTTGTAGCGGTCGGTGCGCGAGACGAGCACGCCGGAGAGGATCGAGGAGACGAGCATCCCGATGGTGATGGGCACCAGGAGCAGGCCGGAGGTGGTGGCCGAGTAGCCGTAGACCATCTGGAGGTAGGTGGGCAGGTAGCTCAGCACACCGATCATGCCGCCCATCGCGAGCATGCCGACGAGCGTGGAGACGATGAAGGTGCGGCTGGTGAGGATCGTCCAGGGCAGGATGGGGTCGGTGGCGCGCGTCTCGACGAAGCCGAACAGCCCCCAGCAGACCAGGCCGACCACGCCCAGGCCGATGATGACCGGGCTGGTCCACTCGTACTGGTTGCCGCCCCAGGTGGCCATGAGGACGATGGCGATGGCGCCGGCGTTCATGAGTCCGAGCCCCCACCAGTCGATGGGGCTGGTCAGGCGGCTGCTGGGCAGGCGCAGCACCAGGAAGATGGCGATGAAGGCCAGGACGCCCAGCGGCAGGTTGATCCAGAAGGTCCAGCGCCAGGAGACCGAGTCGGTGAGCCAGCCGCCGATGATGGGCCCCAGGATGGAGGCGATGCCGAACATGGCTCCCATGGGGGCCATGTAGGTGCCGCGCACGCGCGGCGGAATGAGGTCGCCGGTGATCGCCTGGGAGGAGATCATGAGGCCGCCGCCGCCCAGCCCCTGGATGAAGCGGTAGATGATGAGCTGGGTCATGGTGTCGGCGGTGCCGCACAGGGCCGAGCCGGCCAGGAACAGGGCGATGGCCACCAGGAAGAGGTTCTTGCGGCCCACGAGGTCGCCGAGCTTGCCGTAGACCGGCATGGCCACGGTGATGGCCAGGGTGTAGGCGGTCAGGATCCATGCCATGTGGGCGGCGCCGCCGAGGTCGCCCACGATGGTGGGCAGGGCCGTGCCGACGATCGTCTGGTCCATGGCGGACAGGAACATGACGATCAGGAGCGAGGCGTAGACCGCCCAGAAGCGGCGGTCGGGGTGGAACTCCGCCCCCGGTTCGTGAAGGGCGGTGCCGGCGGAGGCCGGCGTCGAAGTGCGTTGAGTCATCAGTGTGGCCTTGTCGATTGAGGGCGAAGGATGGAAAAGGATGGAAGCAGCTGGTTCAGTCAGGTGCGAGAAGAACGAGGCGGGCCGCCCGCATGGCTAGGCGGCAAGCTCGACGGCATTGGGTCACCGGCAGCGGTGGCGGCTGAGGCATCGGAGCGCGGCGGGGTGACCACCTCGGAGATCGCCTCAACCATGGTGCGGACGGCATCGACCAAGGGGACCTGGGAGCACTGGCCTGAGACCTCGACGGTCGAAGGGCCCTCGGAGGCCCCGGCGGGCTCGGTGCGCGCCGCCACCTCGCGGCGTTCCTCCCAGGGGTGGGAGCGTCCGCACCACAGGTCCAGGGAGCTGCGCTGAATAGCCATGGCCAGGGCGACGACGGCGCGGGTGCGCGGGTCGTCGGACTCGGCTCCCAGGCGGCGGCCGGCGGCCTCCGTCAAGGACTGGGCGACGATGCGCAGCCGCTCGTGGACGGCGCGCTCCACCTCGGGGTTGTCCCGCACGATCTCCGGGAAGGACAGAAGCCAGCCGCGCTCGGACTCGACGGACTCAGCGCCGGAGGCGAGCAGGACTCCAAGGTCCTCCAGGAGGCTTCCAGAGCCGTTGACAAAGGCCTCGACAACCTCGGGCGCCGGGGGCTCCAGACCGACGACGAGGAGGTCGGCCTTGGAGGCGAAGTGGTTGAAGACAGTGCGCCGGGAGACTCCGGCGAGAGCGGCGACGTCATCGACCGTCATCGCGGCGTAGCCGCGCTCCCGGGTCAGGGTGAGCGCGGCGGCGCGGATGGCGGCACGGGTGCGTTGCGCCTGGGTGGCGCGCAGGTCGGTTCCGGTCACGCCACCATCTTGCACTCAGTGCAGACTTGCACTCAATGCAAGTTTGCGCGAGGTTCCTCACGCGGGTCATGCACCGGACATCGCGGCCCCACGCGCAGCGCGACCGGCCACGATGTGCTGGGCGGTGTCCAAATCGGATACAAAGGCTCGCCCCAGTTCGGACGCGCAGAAAGAAACCGCGTGATTCCGCGGTTCAGTCAGCGGCTATGTCGGGCCTCGGACTCCTTTGTATCCATTTTGGACACGGATGCCTCTTGCGGCGCCAGGGCGATTCTCAGGCGCCCTCGTAGACAGCGACCGCGATGGGTTTCCGATAGGGGCCACGCACTTAGATGCTGCGGATAGCGCCCTGGGCACCTGTCCGCTCGATGGGGCCGCCGTCAGGAGTGGAGGCGCGCCTCGTAGGCGGCGATCTCGCCGACCTTGGGGCCGTAGCTGCTGGTGGGGTCGTGGCGCAGGTCGAGCCAGATGTCGATGAGCGCCCAGGCGGCGGGGGCGGCGATGACGTTCTGTCCCATGCACAGGATCTGGGCGTCGTAGTTCTCCACCGAGCCGCGCACGGTGAGCAGGTCGTGCGCGGTCGCCGCGCGCACCCCGGGCACCTTGTTGGCCGCGATGGCCGTTCCCACACCGGTGCCGCAGATGAGAAGCCCTCGGTCGACCCGCCCCTCGGCGACTGCCCGGGCGACCTGGAAGGAGACCTCCGGGTAGGTGATCTCCGGCGTGGACAAGTCGAGGACGTCGCTCACGCGCCCGTCCTCGACCAGTCGTTCCTCAAGAGCGTCCTTCAGAAGGGCTCCATTGCCCGGGGCACCGATGGCGATTCGCATGCGCCAAGTCTCTCAGGCCTCGTCACGGAAGGCGAGTATGCCCCGGTCAATGAGTCAGCAGAGTTCCCCTGAGACGGCAAAATCGGCGATGACCTCATAGAGAGCCCGACCCTGCCTCATCTGAGCGCAGCCCTCGAGTACCTGTGCAGGAAGGGCTGAGGGATCGGCGGCGTAGGAGGACAGGTCGAAGTTCACCCTGATCTGGGAGACGCGGGGACTCCAGGTGTGTGCGGCGCAGGGGTCGGCGACCCGGAAGGGCATGGGGGCCGCGTCGATTCCTCGATCCCGGACGGCCTGCTCGCTCATCGCGACCATCTCCGGGGACTCGGAGTCGTAGACCAGACGGCCGCCGGGAAAGCGGTGGGACATCGCGTTGACGAGGTCACGAACTGAGCTGGTCTCCAGGAAGTAGAAGACCCCGGAGGCCACGGCAATCAGTCCGCCGCTGGCGTCGACCTCATCCATCCAGCGATGATCGGTTAAGGAGAAGGGGAGCTCCCGCTCTCGCTCATGGGGCTCGACCCAGGTGCGTCGGGACTCGAGAACGTCGGGGAAGTCCAGGTTGTAGATCAGCGCCCGACCGTTGTCGACCTCGTCAACGAGACGATCCAGTCCGCAGCCGAGATCGACGACGGCGGCTTCGGGGTGGGTGTCCAGGTAGCGCCGGATCTCCGTCACGGCGGCAAGGTGGCGCAAGGCGTAGACGGCGGCGGGCATCTCGCCCATATCCATGTCCTCGACGCCAGGGCGGAAGGCGGAGACCATCGAGACCAGGCGCTCGGACCAGGAGTCCTGAAAGCAGCTCGGCCAGCTTCGCGCAGCACGAGCCCGCCCCAGAAGCGGGAAGAAGAGAGTCTCCTGAACCCCTGCGCCGATCATGGTCTCATCCTAGGAGACGGCACCACCGATGTCGATACTGACAATCACATTCATTCTCCTTCATAGGAGGCCTCGCTGGTGAAGGACTCGATGAGTCGGGAGGCGAAGGACTCCACAGCCGACAGGAGGCGGGGACCACGCACCAGCATGGTGACATCGCAGCCCAGGGCGGACATCCACGTGGCGGCCTCGCAGGCGACGACCCCGCCACCGACGACGATGAGATGCTGCGGGATCTCCTGCACGCCGGTGGCGTCACGCGAGTCCCGGGCCTCAAGGCCTTGGAACGCAGCAGGCATGACGGGCTGCGCGCCAGTGGCGAGAACGACAGCGCGGCGGGCGCGAAGGACCCGCTCCCCCTCAGCGGTTCTCACAGCGACGCGCCGTTCACCGTCGAGGCGAGCCCATCCGCGAACGACGTCGAGGCCGGCACCCTCGGCCCAGCGCACCTGACCAGCGTCGTTGTAGCGGGAAACCCACTCGTCACGACGCTTGAGCAGATCGAGCACGGACAGTTCGGCCGGGCGCAGGCTGCTGAGGTTGGCGGACGACGCCGCGACCTCGATAGGCACGAGGAACGCCTTGCTGGGCATGCAGGCGCAGTAGGAGCACTCGCCGCCCAGGAGCTCGCCCCCAACGAGGACCGTGGTCAGGTCGGTGCCCTTGATGGCGTACTGGGCGACGTTCTCCCCCGCCGGCCCGCCACCGATCACGACGACATCATAGGTGCTGGTCTGCTCAGGCACTGTTTCCCTGCTTATGCCACCGATGCTGCCACGCATCTCGGCCGGCTGACCAACTTGTACGGCGTGTCGAGCCTCAGGCCAACCGCAGCGGAGTGATGGCATCGATCTGCATCGAAAGACGGTCCTCCGCCACGTCAAGGTCATATTGGGTCTGCAGGTTCAGTCAGAACTGCGCGGATACCCCGAAGTACGTGCCGAGCCGCAGCGCCGTATCCGCGGTCACCGCAGGCTCGGAGGGCGAGCTCCCATCCCTGGCTCAGGCGGCCAGGAGGTCGTAGGCAGTCATGGCGCAGACGCCCAGGAGAAGGATGCCAAAGGCAGTCACCGGGGTCGATGCCGAGGCCCGTTTCGTCAGCGGCCCACCGAGTAGCCCTCCCACCATTGATGTGCCGCCGCAGCTGCACCCCACCCGTCTCACTTCGACAGGAACTTCAGAAACGACGCGGCTCCGGGTCGTTTGTGAAGTTCTGGTTGGTGAGTGAGAGTTCCGTCGCGGCACCCCCTCACGGCGAGCGGTGCCATCATGGGGGCGTGAACGCAACGACCGAGCACGCGCCGGTGGACGCCTGGGGACCGGACTTCCTGGGCCCGGGCTTCGAGGCCCGCACCCTGGAGCTGCTGCCCGACGACGAGGACGACGGCGCCGTCGCCACCCTGGTGCGCCACCTGCCGGCCCTTGACCCCGGCGCCCTGCCGGGCACCCCCACCACCCCCACCTTCATCTACCTCTACCTGCACGGCTGGAACGACTACTTCTTCCAGACCGAGCTGGCGCGCCAGATCTCGCGCCTGGGCGGAGCCTTCTACGCCCTGGACCTGCGCCGCTACGGGCGTTCCCTGCGCGAGGGGCAGATGCCGGGGTGGATCACCTCGCTGACCGACTATGACGAGGAGATCAGCCTGGCCTTGGCGGCCATCCGCTCCGAGCGCGGTTGGGAGACCGACGTCGTCATGTGCGGGCACTCCGCCGGCGGACTCACCGCCTGCCTGTGGGCCGACCGGCACCCCGGGGCCCTGACGGCGCTCATGCTGAACTCGGCGTGGCTGGAGCTCCAGGGATCCGAGCTGGTGCGCATGGTCGGCGAGCCGGTGCTCAGGACGCTGGCGCGGCGAGACCCGCGCATGTCGATCCCCACGCCCACCTATGCGCCCGAGACCCTCTTCTGCATCACCGACGGTTGGAAGGAGCGCGACGGCGAACTGCCGGATCCCGCCTGGGCGGAGGATCCCTACGTCACCGGCTGGCATATCGAGCCCGGGTGGTCGTTCCTCCCCTCGGCCCCGATCCGACC
>CAJZFF010000092.1 GCA_915069725.1 uncultured Actinomyces sp. | reverse complement strand
GTCCTCGTCACCGGCGGCGGCGGCTCCATCGGCTCCGAACTCTGCCGCCAGATCGCCCGCTTCAAGCCCGGCCAGATCATCATCTATGAGCTGAGCGAGTTCGCCCTCTACCGCGTCACCGAAGACCTCAAGCGCGCCTTCCCCGAACAGCGCCTCGTGCCCATCGTCGGCGACATCAAGGACGCCGCGCGCCTGCAGGAGATCTTCGAGCGCCACCGTCCCACCATCGTCTACCACGCCGCCGCCTACAAGCACGTTCCCATCCTGGAAGAGAACAACGCCTGGCAGGCCGTGCGCAACAACGCCTGGGGCACCCGCGTCCTGGCCGACGTGGCCTCGCGCTTCGACATCGAGCGCTTCGTCTACATCTCCAGCGACAAGGCGGTCAACCCCACCAACGTCATGGGGGCCACCAAGCGGCTGTGCGAGCTGGAGATCCAGGCCCTGGCCCAGACCAGCCGCTCCACCGTCTTCGCCGCCGTGCGCTTCGGCAACGTGCTCGGCAGCCACGGCTCGGTCATCCCGCTGTTCAGGCGTCAGCTCAGATCAGGTGGGCCGCTGACTGTCACCCACCCCGACATCACCCGCTACTTCATGACGATCCCCGAAGCGGCCCAGCTGGTCATCACCGCCGGCTCCATGGCCCAGGCCGGAGAGATCTTCATCCTGGAGATGGGCAAGCCCGTGCGGATCTACGACCTGGCCGTCAACCTCATCAAGCTCTCGGGCCTGCGGGTGGGGCGTGACATCGAGGTCGTCTTCACCGGGCTGCGTCCTGGCGAGAAGCTCTACGAGGAGCTGCAGATGCACGACGAGGATCTGCACCCCACGCAGAACCCCTCGATCCTCGTCTCCACGGCACCGCCTCCCACCAGGCTGGAGGTGGAGGACAAGATCGCTCGGCTCATGGCCTGCCTGTCCCAGGGCGGAGAGCAGATCAAGCGGGAGCTCGCTCGCGCGGTGCCCACCTATCACCCACGTTTTGACAACAGTACGAATCCGTCGCCAACAGTGAGGACAGCTGACTGATGCGTGTTGATTTCTCGCCCCCAGACATCACCGACGCCGAGTGCCAGGAAGTGGTGGATGCACTGCGTTCTGGCTGGATCACCACCGGACCGCGCACCAAGACCCTGGAGAAGCAGGTGGCGCAGCGCTGTGGAACCACCCGGGCCGCCTGCCTGAACTCCGCGACCGCCTCGCTGGAGCTGACCCTTCGGGTCCTGGGCATCGGTCCCGGAGACGAGGTCATCGTCCCGGCCTACACCTACACGGCCTCTGCCTCCCCGATCGTTCATGTGGGCGCCACCCCCGTGATCGTCGATGCCGGCCAGGCCGACGGCGGCTACGGGCTGGACCCCGGCGCCCTGGAGGCCGCCATCACCCCGCGGACCAAGGCCGTCATCCCGGTCGACATCGGTGGGCGCATGTGCGACTACCCGGCGCTGCGCGCGGTCGTCGACGCCCACAGCCACCTGTTCGCACCGGCGGGGGCGGTCCAGGAGGCGCTGGGACGTGTCGCCCTCGTCGCCGACGGCGCCCACAGCTTCGGTGCCCGGCGCGACGGCACACCCTCGGGCAGTGCCGCCGACTTCACCACCTTCAGCTTCCACGCCGTGAAGAACCTGACCACCGCGGAGGGCGGCGCCGTCACGTGGAGGCCGGAGCTGGGCCTGGACGAGGAGCTCTACCGCCAGTACATGCTGCTGTCCTTGCACGGCCAGAGCAAGGACGCCCTGTCCAAGACCCGCCTGGGGGCCTGGGAGTACGACGTCGTCAGCCCCGCCTACAAGTGCAACATGACCGACGTGTGCGCCGCGATCGGCCTGGCGCAGATGACCCGCTACGACTCGATGCTCGAGCGTCGGCGCCAGATCATCACCCGCTACGACCAGGCCCTGGCGCCGGCGGGCGTGACATCGCTGCGGCACTACGAGGACGGGAGCGTCTCCTCCGGGCACCTCTACCTGGCGAACCTGCCGGGTCTGGGGGAGGAGGCGCGCAACGAGTTCATCGAACGCATGGCGCGCGCGGACGTGGCCTGCAACGTCCACTACAAGCCGCTGCCCCTGCTGAGCGCCTACCGCGACCTCGGCTTCTCCATTGAGGACTTCCCACAGGCCTACGCCCTCTACGCCAGTGAGGTGAGTCTGCCTCTGCACACCTCATTGACCGACGAGCAGGTCGACTACGTCATCAGCTGCGCGCTCGAGACGCTCGCGGCGATGGGCCGCTCATGACGATGCCGCCTTGGGAGGAGCTGCCGGCCTCCCTGCGCACCGAGGAGGTCCGCCCCTACTACGACGCACTGGCCCGACGCGGAGTCCAGCTGCGGCTCAAGCGCCTGCTCGACGTCGTCGGAGCGACGATCCTGATGGTGCTGCTTGGGTGGCTGTTCATCATCCTGGCGGCCCTCATCAAGATGGACTCGCCCGGACCGGTGTTCTTCCGCCAACGGCGGGTCACCCAGTTCGGACGCGAGTTCCGGATCGTCAAGTTCCGCACCATGACGCACCGGCCGGCAGACCCCGGCGACCAGATCACCCGGGGCAACGACCCCCGGGTCACCAAGGTCGGAGCGGTGCTGCGCCGCTACCGGCTCGATGAGATCAGTCAGCTCATCGACATCCTGCGCGGCACGATGAGCTTCGTGGGGACCAGGCCGGAGGTGCCCGAGTACGTCCAGCAGTACACCCCGCAGATGCGGGCCACCTTGCTGCTGCCCGCCGGAGTCACCTCCACGGCCTCCATCGAGTTCAAGGACGAGGCCGAGATCCTGGCGGCCGCCCCGCCGGGCCAGGACGCCTACCTCACTCAGGTCCTGCCGGCCAAGATGCGCCTCAACCTGCGTGACGTCCAGAACTTCAGCATCGGACGAGACCTGTCGATCGCGCTGAGGACCGTCCTGGCGGTGGCCAGGTGAGGCGCGCAACGACGACACCTAAGGAGCAAGCATGACAGCAGGCACTGAGCACGATCGCGAACCGGACTCCGACCTGGTCTCCATCATCATGCCGACGTACAACTGCGGCGCCTTCATTGCCGAGACCATCGCCACCGTCCAGGCCCAGACCCACCCCCGCTGGGAGCTGATCGTCGTCGACGACTGCTCCACCGACGACACCACCGATGTCGTGGGGGCCCTGGCCAAGGACGACCCGCGGATCCGGTACGTGCGGCTGGAGACCAACAGCGGTGCCGCCATGGCCCGTAACCGGGCGATGGAGCTGGCCCAAGGGCGCTACATGGCCTTCCTGGACTCCGACGACCTGTGGCACCCCGACAAGCTCAGGCGCCAGATCGACTTCATGACCTCGCGTGACGTGGCCATGTCCTGCACCGCCTACGCCCAGATCGACGAGCAGGGCGTGCCCACCGGCAGGATCGTGCGCAGCCCGGCCAGGATCAGCTACAACCGCCTGCTCCTGGACTGCCCGGTGGGCAACTCCACCGTCATGTACGACGTGGCGCGCCTGGGCAAGTTCGAGGTTCCCAACATCCGCAAGCGCAACGACGACGCCCTGTGGCTGCGCATGCTCCGCACCGAGCCCTTCATCTGGGGGATGCCGGTGGTGCTCATGAGGTACCGGCTCCGCTCGGGATCGGTGTCGGCCAACAAACGGAGCCTGGTCAAGTACCACTGGACTCTCTACCGCGACATCGAGCATCTCAGCGTCCCCCGCTCCGTCTTCCACATCGGCGTGTGGGTCCTCATCAAGACCCTCAAGGTGAAATGAGGACCGGCGTTAGCAGGACGAGCAGTTCCCCGGACCGATCCGGGGCCGACGGAGGCAGACAGGCAATGAGTCAGGAACAGTCATCGACCACGCGGGACCTTGGGGGCGGCCCCTTGCGGATCCTGCAGATCAACTCATCAATCTCCCGGCGCTCCGGAGTCATGAGCGTGCTCATGAACTACCTCAGGCACATGGACCGATCGCAGGTGGTGTTTGACTTCTTCTGCTACGCCACGCCCGACGAGACCCATCGTGAGGAGATCGAGGCGCTGGGCGGGCGCTGCTACGTCATCGATGCCGGGAACCATATCGGACGCATCCGATCATCCCTGGGGCAGGTGCTGGAGCAGCATGCGGGGCAGTACCCCGTGGCGCACCTGCACGACCCCATCCTGTCGCGATTCCTCTATCCGGTGGCCCATCGCCACGGGGTGCGGTCCTTCGCCGTCCACTCCCATGCGACGGCGTACTCCGACTCCCGGCTGCGGAGCCTGCGCAACTGGCTCGTCTGCCGCAATATCGGAGCCTACTCCGATGCGCGCCTGGCCTGCTCCCGGGCGGCCGGTGACTTCCTGTTCGGCTCAGGCCGCTTCGAGGTGGTTCCCAACGCGATCGACGTGGAGACCTACCGCTTCAATGAGTCGGTCCGTGCCGAGGTGCGCTCCCGCCTGGGGCTGGGGGAGGCACCCGTCGTCGGCCATGTGGGGCGGTTCAGTGAGCAGAAGAACCACCGGTTCCTCATCGATGTGTGCACCGAGCTGTTCCATGCGCGCCCCGAGGCCCGTCTCATGCTCATCGGCGACGGCCCACTACGGCCGAGCATCGAGGCCGTGGTGGCTGAGCGCGGCCTGAGTGACCGCGTTCTGTTCCTGGGGGACCGCAAGGACGTCCCTGACCTCTACCAGGCCATGGACATGTTCCTTCTGCCCTCCCTCTACGAGGGGCTGCCGATGGTGGGAGTGGAGGCGCAGTGCGCGGGGCTCCCGCTGGTGTGCTCCGACGAGGTGACTGATGAGGTCACGATCGGGGAGGTCTCCTTCCTGCCACTGGACATGCCGGCGCCTCAGTGGGCGCACCATGTCAGCCAGGCCCTCGACCACGGGCGGGACCCGCGGCGCAGGGTGGAGGCAGAGCGGGCCACGCGCAACGCGGGTTTCGACATCACTCACGAAGCCGAGCGGCTGGCGCACCGTTACCGTGCGCTGGCGGAATGGTGACGGCGGAGCATGTGGATTCACTTCGCGATCTTCGCCGCTCTTCTCCTGCCAGCAGCTCTCCTGGGGCTGCGGGGCAATGCCGGTCGGCGGGGCTCACGGGTCATTCTGGTCGTGGCCTTCGTGGCCTTCGTGGCCTTCTCCTCCATGCGAGCCGTCAGCGTTGGCAATGACACGGTGGAGTACCACCGGGTCTTCGAGGAGATCAAGGCGACGACCTCCCTCCAGGAGGCCTTCACTGTCAGCCGCTTCGAGTACGGCTATGTCGTACTCAACTACCTGGTCAGCCGCATCACGGACAGCTTCAACATCCTGCTGCTCATCATCTCGGTGTTCGTCTACGGATCAGCGGTGCTGTTCATCAAGCGGTACGCCGCCAACTACTCCCTGGCGGTCCTCCTCGCCTTCGGCATATCCGCCTTCTACGACTTCACACTCTTTACCCGACAGAGCGTTGCGGTGGCGATCTTCCTGCTGGCCGTCCCCGCGCTCATGGAGCGCAAGCTGTTGCGCTACGCCCTGCTCATCGCGCTCGCCTCCCAGTTCCATCTCAGCGCCCTGCTCCTGCTCGTCATCTACCTCGTCTCCGCCATGAGGCTGAGTACCTTCGGTGACTGGATCAAATGGGGCGCCCTCATCGGGACCAGCATGCTGTCGCTGAGCTGGGTGATGAACTCCCTTGCGGCGTCCTCCGCCTACTACGGTCACTACCTCAACAGCGACTACGCCGACGGCGGGGTGCGCTCGGCCACCGTTCTGCTGATCGTAGTGCGCATCTTCCTCATACTTCTGGCCTCCACCTGCGGCTGGGAGGCCGCCGTGGAGGACGACCCCTCCGGGCGTACCCGCAGTCTCCTGGCACTGGCCGTTGCCGATATCGCCATGGTGACGGTGTCCCTGGGTTTCAACCTCGTCGACCGTCTCGAGATGTACCTGACCATGCCCTTCGTCGTCGGTCTGGTGAACCTCACCGTGCGGGGCCGCCGGCCCGAGCGCTCCTACATCGGCGCCCTCCTGGTCATCATCGCCTTCGCAGCCTCCACGATCTTCTTCCTGTACCGGCCCGAGTGGTACCACCTGTTCCCCTACCGAACCGTCTTCGAGAAAGGGATCCCGTGATGGAATCTGTCCGTTCCGCGAGTTCGTGTAGGTCCGGTGTCGGTGATCTGAATGGCGGCTGCCTGCGGGAGAGACGCGACGCCAGCCCGACGTGGGAGGTGCACTTCGATGCCGGCGAGCTATAAGAACCGCATCGCATTCCTGCTGGGTAACACCCTGGTCTTCGCCCTGGGAGGCCTGGCGATCAAGGCCGTCTCACTGGTCCTCATGCCGTTGTACACGACTGCTTTGACGGCAGGTGAGTACGGGACGGCCGAGCTGCTCAACAGTGCGATCGAGATCGTGCTGCCGCTGCTGTCGGCGGGCGTGGTGGAGGCCCTCTATCGGTTCTCCATTGACGACGACGTTCCCAAGGATGAGCTCTTCGCCGACTCCCTGGTGGTCCTGGGTGGAGGTGTCGTGTGCGCTGGGGCGGCGTGCGCCCTGGGGCACGTCTTGTGGAACATGGAGCACGCGGGTTCCTTCTTCGTCCTGTTCTGCTCGGTGTGCGTCTTCAAGGCCACGACCCAGCTCGCCCGTGGGTTGGGGCACGTGCGCCGCTTCGTGGCCTACGGGCTCATCAATGCGCTCGCCATGGTGGTGTCCACCTATCTGCTCCTGGTCCGCGCGCACCTGGGCGTGGAGGGGTACCTGTGGTCCTTCACCATCGGCTACTTGGTGGGTGGTCTTGTCGCCTTCCTGGGGTCGGCCGAGTACCGGCTCCTGGCTCCATTCAGGTTTGATCGCGACCTGCTGCGCCGGATGCTCGTCTACAGCCTGCCGCTCGT
>CAJZFF010000091.1 GCA_915069725.1 uncultured Actinomyces sp. | reverse complement strand
GCGGGCCACCGCGACCCGTGCGCCGCGCTCGCGGGCACCGGCGCGCACCAGGGCCGGCTGGTCGGTGTCGAAGTCTCCGTCGCGCAGCCGCTCACACAGCCGTTCGACGACGCGGGCCCCACCCACACTGATCGAGCCGTTGTCCCGACTGGGCTGCAGGTAGGGCAGGATCCGGTCCTCGGCGTAGAACTCGCCCCAGCGGCGCGGCTCGCCCTCCTCGGCCGCGTGCGGTCGCAGCCGGATATCCGAGCGGCCCATCTGCGCCCGGCCGTCCCATCCGGGAGGCGCGGCCCCGAAGGCAGGGGCACCCGCCGCGTGGGTGACGGCCAGTGCTCGGCCGAAGGCCTCCGCCCCAGCCGGCGTCACGCTGGTCGTCGTCAGGCGCGGCTCCTCCAACCAGCCCGGGCCGCTGGTCACCGGCACCACGTGCGCCCCGCCGTCGTCCATCGCCTCGGCGAGCCAGGTCAGGCCCTGAGCCTCCAGGGCGGTGGAGACCGGGCCGTCGTCGTGCTTGCGGAAAACGCTCATGGCTCCAGCCTGCCAGGCCTGGCGGCGTCACGGGAGGGCGTCAGGAGGCGGCATCCCGGTGGGGGAGTCCGGCTCTGGCCGGCCTGGGCTGTTCCCTCTCGACCAATTCCGGCGCCGTCGCGGGAGAGCCCCCGCGTTCCACGGAGCAAGCCGCCACCGGCCCGACCGCCCGGACTGGCTACCCTGTGCCCATGACTGCTCCCGCTCCGCTCTGGTCCTTCCTCGGGCCGGCCGGCACCTTCACCGAGATGGCGCTGCGCCAGGTCGCCCCCGTCGACGTCGAGCTCGACCCCTGCCCGGACGTGCCCACCGCCCTGGACCACCTGCGTGAGCGCACGGTGGAGGCCGCCGTCGTGCCCATTGAGAACTCTGTCGAGGGCGGGGTCAACGCCACGCTGGACAACCTCGTGGCCTCCACGCCCCTGGTCATCGCCGCCGAGATGGCCGTGCCGATCACCTTCGTCCTGGCCGGCCGGCCCGGCACCCGACTGGAGGACGTGCGCGCCATCTCCACCCACCCGCACGCCTGGGCCCAGTGCCGCGGCTGGGTCCACCAGAACCTCCCCGAGGCCGTGTACGTCGCCGGGACCTCCACCTCGGCGCCCGCCCGCGCGCTGGCCGCCACCGAGGGGGACACCGGCTTCCAGGCCGTCCTGTGCAACCCGCTGGCCGCCAAGCAGTACGGGCTGGAGGTCATCGCCGGGGGAGTGGCGGACAACCCCGACGCCGTCACCCGCTTCGTCAAGGTGACCCGGCCCGGCCGCGTGGGCGAGCCCACCGGCGCCGACAAGACCACCCTGCTCGTCCACCTCCCGCACGACCGCTCCGGCGCCCTGCTGGACATGCTCGAGCAGTTCAGCGCCCGCGGCGTCAATCTCTCGCGCATCGAGTCCCGGCCCGTGGGCGACTCCCTGGGGCGCTACCGCTTCTCCATCGACGTCGAGGGGCACGTGCGCGAGGAGCGGGTCCAGGCCGCCCTCATCGGGCTGCACCGCACCTGCCCGGTGGTGCGGTTCCTGGGCTCCTACCCGCGGCTGGACGCCCGCCCGACGGCGGTCCTGGCCGGCACCAGCGACAAGGACTTCGTCGTGGCCCGCTCCTGGGTCGCCGACGTCCTCGACGGCCGCGCGCTGTAGTCGGGGCCCGAGCAGCCGCCTCGTGCCGACGTCACGTTCGTAC
This sequence comes from uncultured Actinomyces sp., assembly GCA_915069725.1. GTDB lineage: Bacteria > Actinomycetota > Actinomycetes > Actinomycetales > Actinomycetaceae > Actinomyces. The sequence continues at coordinate 5,140 of CAJZFF010000091.1, read as the reverse complement.
GTTATGTCGCGCGTTCGAGGGGTAAAGGGTACGAACGCGCGACCTACCCTACGAACGCGCGGATGCTTCAGCTCAGTTGACCTCAGTGGACAGGCGAGCTCGGCGTGCGCAAGGCTCGGGGCGTGAGCTCCTCCGACGCCAGCACCAAGATCACCTCAGCCACCTCCGCCTCCTCCACCGCGTCCGCCGCCGGTTCAGCCGCCGCAGCGCCCGCCCCGCTGCCCGATCCCCGCGGCGCCGGCCCCTACCGGGTCGTCATGGTGTGCACCGGCAACATCTGCCGCTCCGCCATGGCCGAGATCGTCCTGCGCGACCGCCTCGCCGCCGCAGGCATCCCCGACTCCGGGCCGGGCGGCGTGACCGTCACCTCCGCCGGCGTCTCCGACGAGGAGCGCGGCAACCCCATCGACTCCCGGGCCCGCCGCGTCCTGACCGAGGCCGGCTACGGCACCGGCGCCGACGACGTCTCGCGCGCCACGGGCATCGCCATCGCCTCCCACACCGCCCACCGCGTCACCGACGCCGAGATCACCGAGGCCGACCTCCTGCTGGCGATGACCGACTCCCACTGGAACGTCCTCCAGCGCCGCGCCGCGGGCCTGGGAGTCGAGCCCGACCGCATCCGCATGTACCGCGAGCTCGACCCGGCCTCCGCTCAGCAGGCCGAGGCGGTCACCGTGGGCGGGTCCTCCCGCAGCGTCCTCAACGTGCCCGACCCCTGGTACGGCACCATGGCCGACTTCCTCGACACCCTGGAGGTTGTCGAACGGGTCAGTGACGAGCTCACCGAGCAGCTCGCCGCGCCCCGCGACTGAGGCTCAGCGACTCAGTGCAGGCGATTGTCCAGCCAGCGCATGACGGCCTGAAGGTACTCGGCGCGCGCCAGCGGCCCGGACAGGGCCAGGTCGTGGACGCCCTCGGGGATCTGGCGGACGGTCACGTCGTCGCCCAGGTACTGGGAGCGGTCGATGATCTGCTCCACATCGAGGACGACGTCGGAGCGCTGCGCCTCCTCCAGGCTCGCCTTGACGCCGCCGCTGGCCGTTGAGCAGCACACGAGGATCGGCACCCGGATCCCCAGCCCGTGGTGGACCTCGCGCTGCAGACGCCGAATCCCCGCCAGGAACCCGGCCCGCACCGGGAAGGACGGCGCCGGCTTGAGCGCCAGGTCCCAGTCCCACTCCCCGCGCCAGCGCCGGTGCAGGGCCGCCACGTAGTTGTCCTCATCGCCGCTGCCCGGCTCACCGATGACGCGCTCGGGGTCCCGCCGCGAGAGGAGGTCCACGAAGGCCGAGCCGTAGGAGCGCACCAGCGCCGACCCGCGCAGGTCCAGCCACGGGGAGTTGAGGACGAGCGCGTCCACGGTCCCGGGGTGGTCGGCCGCCCAGATGACCGCCTGCAGCCCGCCGGTCGAGTGCCCGTTGAGGACGACGACGTCGTGCCCGTGCTCGGAGCGGATGATGCGCAGGGCCTCGGCGATCTCCTCGTCATGGACGCGCAGGTCGCGCACGTCGTGCGGGGAGGGGTGTCCGACACCGGCCCGCCCGCAGGCCCGCAGGTCCAGCGCGTAGAACTCGAAGCCGGCGTCGAGATAGGCCTGGGCCAGGTGGGTCTGGAAGAAGTAGTCGCTGCGGCCGTGCAGGTAGAGGACCGCGCGCGAGTGCCGGGGCCGGCTGGCCCGGCCGGCCGCCTCACGCTGGAAGACGAGCACGGCGTGGTCGGCGCCGGGCGCCTTCGTGGGTGACTCGGTCACCGGGATACGGCGGGCCACCCACGGCTCTCCCAGGATGTCGGGGGCGGTCGGCTCTGCGGTCGCACTCATGAGCAGATCCAAACACGTTGCCCTGTGCGGCGCGAGTAGCGGCGCCGACACGCGACCTGGGAATAACCAGGATGCTGCGGGAACGCCGGTGGCGTGCAGACTGAGGGCCTGGCCGAGAGGTGTCGAGTGGAGGGCGTGACCTCGGTCCCTTGAAGGTGGCCTCGCTTGCGTCACGAAGGCGGCGCTGCGTAAGTTACTCGTGGCCATCCAGAGCAACCGAGAGACCTGGCTCGACGACATTGCAGCAACCCCCTTCATGGTGCGGGTGCTTCCGCCAGGAACGATGGAGGAATACGTGAGCACAAGCGAACAGTCGACCGCCGAGCCCGGCCGGTCCGAAGACGGTGACGTGCCCGGCTCTCCAAGCGAGCCCATGATCTCCCTGCGCGACGTCCACAAGGTCTACCGCCTGCGCAGCGGCAAGGAGGTGCGCGCCCTGGACGGGCTCAGCCTCGACGTCGCCGCCGGCTCCATCCACGGCATCGTCGGCACCTCCGGGGCCGGCAAGTCCACGCTCGTGCGCTGCCTGACCTCTCTGGAGCGCCCCACCAGCGGCCACGTGAGCGTCGCAGGCCAGGACATGACCGCCCTGTCGGCCAGCCAGCTGCGCGAGGCCCGACGCCGCATCGGCATGGTCTTCCAGCACGCCAATCTCCTGGACCAGCGCACCACGGCGCAGAACATCGCCTACCCGCTGGCGCTCGCGGGCGTCCCCGGCGGGAGGCGCCACCCGGTCGTCAAGCGCATGCTCGACCTCGTGGGCCTGGCCGACCGCGGCGCCTCCTACCCCTCCCAGCTCTCCGGCGGACAGAAGCAGCGCGTCGGCATTGCGCGGGCACTTGCGACGCAGCCGTCGATCCTGCTCTGCGACGAGGCGACCAGCGCGCTCGATCCGGAGACGACGGACTCGATTCTGAAACTGCTTGCACGCATCAATCAGGAGCTCGGCATTACGATCCTCTTTGTCACGCATCAGGTGCAGGTGATACAGAAGCTCTGCCGTCACGTCGCCGTGATGGAAAGCGGCAGGGTGATCGAGCACGGTGCGACGCTCGACATCTTCTCCGCGCCGCGCGAGGCAATGACGCGGCGGTTCGTGCGGGCGGTCATTCCCGACGAGCTGCCCAAAAGTATATGGGAAGCACTGCAGGAGGAGCGGCGCAACTATCGCTTGCTGCGGCTGCGCTTTCTCGGCGAACAGGCGAAGGGGAATCTGCTCTATCGCATTCAGCGGGAGTTTTCCGTCGAGACCAGCGTGCTCTTCGCGTCGGTCAGCGAGATCGAGGAGCAGGTTCTGGGGATATTCATTGTCCAATTCATCGGTGAGGACGCAGAGCTCGCGCGCGTGGAGGACTATATTCACGCACAGGGCGTGGAGTGGCAGGAGGTGAATCCATGATGGAGTTAGGTGTACCAAATGCGCAGATCTTACTTGCGGCGCAGGAAACGCTCTATATGGTCTTTGTTTCGCTGGTGATCGGCACACTGCTCGCAATGGTGCTTGCCGTTGTGCTGATCCTCACGCGGCCGCTCGGCATCCTGCCGCACAGCTGGACGTATCAAATTGTGAACGTCACAGTCAACGTCATCCGCAGCGTACCGTTCATCATTCTCATGGTGTTCATCCTGCCGCTGACGAAGATGATTGTCGGGACGCGAATCGGTACAACGGCGGCACTGGTTCCGCTCGTGGTGTTCATCACGCCGTATCTCACACGGCTCTTTGAGAACTCACTCCTCGAGGTGGATCATGGCATTGTGGAGGCGGCACAGGCGATGGGCGCGTCCTATTATGAGATCGTCCGCTACTTCCTCCTGCCGGAGGCGAAGGGATCGCTGATCCTGTCCGTGACGACGGGAACCATCGGGCTTCTCGGAGCGACGGCGATGGCGGGCGCAATCGGCGCGGGCGGTGTGGGCGATCTCGCGCTGACGTATGGCTATGAGCGTATGAACTTCCCGCTCATGCTCTTTACCGTTGTCGTCCTCATCATCTTTGTGCAGATCATACAGTCGGTGGGAAATTACTTTGCCGCGCGTGCGCGTGGGCATTGAGGAAGCACTGATAAATTCACCGCCGCCATCTTGACGCATCTTTTTTGCCCGCACTGTGCCCGCGATCCTCCACATAGCTTTGGCTATGCGTCCGGTTTGCCTCCTTGTTCGGACGAAAAAATCTACGCCAATCTGCAGGACTGTTTTATCAGCGATTCCTTACAACACTCCCGCAAGTGTACCAAATGCGGCGGGATTTTGCAAATTCTGTAGAGCGCACTGCCTTGACCCGTATCAAGGCAGGTCTTGTTGCCAAACTTTACCCGAAAGACCTATTGAAGCCGTAATACATCTATACTATCATAAAACAGATGAATATTCCCACAACAGGAATCACGGAAAGGAGCCGATCATGACGCTTCCCTACCAGTGCCCTGACTGCGGCACGGAGCTCGGCTATAAGGGGCTCTGCTGGAGGTGCAGGACAGCGGCGAATCGCCGTGCGGCACTCGCATGGACGCCCGAGGAGGTCGCGGCCAAGGAACAGGAGATCATCGCACAGATCGAGGATGTCCCCGATGATTTCTGGTATCTGCTCTGCTGTCGCGGACGGCTCGTACCGGAGATCCCGCGTGCGGCACTCGCGGCACGGTCCTTCTGGCCCTCGGCACTCTACTATCATGCACCGACGGACGTGCGGGACGGACTGATCGCGGCACTGATGGAGACGGATGCCGCACATGAGGCGAACGAGCTTATGATGTGCCTCGGTATGCAGGGAGATGACCAATCCCTTGCGGCACTCCTCGCACTCGAACGTGCACCGCGCCCGTGGCGCGGGAATCTGCACGTTGATCCCGCAGTCTATGCGCAGTGCGGCGGCTGGACGTTCGACGCAGAGGGGCGGCGCCGCACGCTGAACTACGACACCTGCTATGCGCTGGTGCACGCCGCATCGGAGGAGGAGCTCCGCCGCTCGCCCGTCCGCATCGCCCATCCGCGGGAGGAGCACTGCCCGCACTGCGGCAGCCGCATGGCGGATATGCTCGTACTGGATGGGCGGGATGCGCGGCTGCACTTCCTCGGCATCGACGGCATTCTCACAGCGACCTGTTGCCCGAACTGCGTCGCATATGCAGAGCCGATACTGAGCCGCTATACGCTCGACGGCGGCAGCGAGGTGCTTTCCTACGAAGATGCGGGTGATACCACGTATATCGAAGAGGAGCTTGTCAGGATTTTTGAAAACAATCTCATCCTCGGCGAGACGCCTGTTCCTCTGTTCTGCGGCGCACGCTTCGAGGATGTCTGCACGCTCGGCGG
>CAJZFF010000090.1 GCA_915069725.1 uncultured Actinomyces sp. | reverse complement strand
GCCGACGAGTACGCGCTCAACCCCATGGGCTTCACCGCCGGCATGAAGTTCAAGGGGGAGTAGGGCGCGCCGCAGACTGTGCGTTGCGCGGGCGTTGTCGGCGCCGGTGGCGCTCGATCAGCACGCTGCTGCCTGTCAGATGTGCACGCCCCCGCCGTCGATTCCGTCGATCACAGGGGATGCCGCTCCTGCAGCCACTGCTCGTAGGTGGGGCCCGTTGAAGGGACATCGTCGCCGGGAACCAGTGCGCCACGACGGAAGGCGAGTCCCCAGTCGGTGGGAACCACCAGGGGGACCGGCCTCGCAATGAGGTTCGGCAACTGAGCGGTCATCTCCCACAGCGTCATGACATGCGGGCCTGCGATCTGGCAGGTCTGGTCATCGAACTCGCTTAAGGCGACCTGTGCGACCGCCTCGGCAACGGCGTCGAGACTGACCGGCCGCATCCTCATCGAGGGAACCAGCGAGATGGGGCCATAGCGCATACGCTTCATGTTCTGCTCGGCGAACTCGAACCACTGGGTCGAGCGAACCAGCGACATTCGCTTGCTCAAGTCTTGAGCAAGCCGCTCCTGCGTGCACTTGCCCGCGAAGTAGCCGTAGCTCTGCACCTCCGGAAGGTCGCAGTTGACGATTGACAGCAGGACGTGCCTGGCGCCCAGGGCGTTCGCGGCTGCGGACACGGCGCGGGTCGAGCGCGTGAAGAAGTCGGTGGCGACCCTCTTGCTGGTGGTGAACCGTCCGGTGGCCTCCACGATGACGTCCGCGCCGGACAGTGCGGCAGCTCCGTCGTCGCGCAGGACGTCGAAGCCGGTACGGCGCGAGTGCAGCGTCACCTGCGCCCCGGTCGCCTGTAGGGCGCGCTTGATGGCTTTCCCTGAGTCACCTGCCCCGACAATTGCCACCTTCACTGCGGTCGCCTCCTCATGGCCTGATCCGGCCGTCGCGTAGATCTCTACGATCATAGAGTGTTCTATGATCGTAGAGGTCGCTGTGGTCGGAAGGCAAGGAGCAGGCACGATGGGGCGCAGGGAGCACATCGGCGACGCCGGGGTCGGGCTCATCGCCCGTGACGGGGTGCATGCCCTCACTCATCTGCAGGTCGACACGGAGGCGGGACTGCCCCGCGGGTCGACCTCCTACTACGCCCGGACTCGCCGTGATCTGCTGGCGCTCGTGGTCAACCGTCTCTCCGAGGGGTCACAGGCTGATATCGACGACCTTGAGATCCCCGCGTCGGTCAGCCGGCAGGAGGCCGCCGAGATCGTCGTCGGCGTCCTGGAGCATATGGCGCGGCGTGCGGACGCCCAGGCCGCGCGTGGGGCTCTGCTGTTCGAGCTGCGCGACGACGTCGAGCTCCGGGAGCTGCTCACGGCGGAAGCACCGGTCAGGCAGCCGCTGACGCGTCTGGCCGAGCGGGTACTCCTTGCTGCGGGTGTCAACCAGGCCTCTGCTCACGCTCCAGACCTGGTGGGGCTGGTGGACGCCCTGCTCATGTACCAGGCGGCCAAGGCGGCACCCGTGAACGCTCGCAGGGTGCTGAGGGCCTACCTCGAGGGGCTTGACTGACCGGCCCGCCCTGCGGTGTGACGCTTCTAGGCGCCGAGCTCCTCGGCGACCAGGGCCATCTCCTCGTCGGCGCGGCGGCGCAGTTCGCGGTGACGCGTCCAGGAGGCCAGTGAGACCTCGGTGATGGCGTCCACCAGCAGGAAGGCCCCCACGGCCGCCATCCCGCCCGGGATGCTGCCGGTCGAGCGACGACGGCGTACGGCGGCCCCCACGAGGGCCCCGCCCAGACCCGCCTCGAGCAGCGCGGCGCCCCGCACCGCCCACGGCTTGTCCGTCACCGTGCGCACATAGCCCTGCCAGAAGGCCGAGCCCGGGGTGGAGGGGTCGGCCAGCAGCAGGCCCACGCTGCGGCCCACCGCGTTGGACAGCCCTCGCGGCTCGTGCACGACGACGCCGGGAACCTCCACCGGCGCCAGGCGGCCGGTGAGGACCTCCAGCACCCAGTCGGGCAGGCCCAGGGCCTGAAGCATCGCAGCGAAACCGTCGATGCCGGGCTGGACGATGGCGGCGGCCGCGGCCTCCAGGTCCGCGCCCGGGACGGCGTCGACGATCCCCGACGCGTCGGTCAGGTCCGCCAGGAGCTCGTCCACCAGGGACCTCAGGGCCGGGCCGGGCTCCTTGACCCCGCCCCACACGTAGCGCGACGTCATGCCCCAGGAGAAGACGGCGTCGTCCTCCGGGTCCCCAGTGGGGATGGCGCGGATGGACATGTCCTCGGAGTCGGAGGTCAGCACCAGGGCCGGCAGGGACTCTTCGTCCCAGCCGAAGGTGCCCAGCTCGGTGCCCTCACCGGAGTACATGACGATGCGGCGGTCCAGGCTCGGCGTCGAGGCCACCGCCAGGGGCCGCTCCAGCAGAGTGGCCTGCAGCGGCACCATGTAGGCGCTCATCGGGGAGATCACCACGGTGCGGGCACTGGCCGAGCCGTGGTGGGAGATCGAGGGCAGCTCGATGTCGTCGGGCAGGGCGTTGAAGGCCGCCGGGCCCACGGCGACGTCGGCCGTGAACTGCCGGGCCAGGGACTCCACGAGCTCGCTGACGCTCGGGCCGGGCACAACACCCCCGCGCGAGGGCGGCGTCACCGCGACCCGGCCCTCGACGTCGGTCATGAGGGTCAGGCTGAGCAGGTGGGTGGTGGCCGGGAACCACTCCAGGCGCACGACCACCCCGCGCTCGGCGAAGGCGTCGGCGACCGCCTCCGGCGTCGTGCCCGGCGCGATGAGCACGCCGTCGGTGCGGTTCCAGCGCTGTGAAGCGTCCTGGGCCATGGGGACCTCCTGTGGATCGGATGCGGCCCATTGTGTCAGCAACGGGGCCGTCATGGGGAAGTGTAAACCGGGTGCTTTCGACCGGGGTGGCCGGATCGGCCGGCTCTGCCGGGTCAGCAGGCTCCGCCGGGGCCGGCCGGCCCTGAGCAGAGGACCGATCCGGCTATGCAGGAGACCATGACCATTCCCGCCAACCCCTCTGCTGCGACAGCCATCCCGACGGCGACGTCCTGGTCCTCGGCTGCGCAGCCCCTGCAGGACTCCGGTCGGCTGCCGCGCGCCCGCGGCGCCTGAGTCCAACTGGGTTGTTCTTCCCATCCCAACCCCCGCTTGACGTACCGGCCTGCGTGGCAGAATCCAGGTGTCGGAGGTCGAGGGGCCTGCGCGGAAGGGAGCTGGTGTGGGCGTCTTCGCCTGGTGCGCGATCATCGGCTGCACCGTCCTGGTGGCCGGCATCCTGTTCGACGGACTGCTGGACGCCCTCCTGCCCGACGGGCTCGTGCCGATCCTCGCTCTGCCGGTGGCCGTGTTCGGCGCCATCGGTATGGGGGTGACGGCGACGACGGGCTCGGCCGCCGCGCAGGTGCCGGCGGCGGTGCTGTGGGGCGTTCCCACCGCAGCGGCCCTCGGATCCGGTGCGCTCATGCGCTGGCTGTGGAACCGGCTCAGGCGCTCCATGCCGTTGGACACGGCTCCGCCCACCGCCGCGGAGCTGGTCGGCGAGAAGGTCACCGTCCTGTGGTGGAAGGACGGCAGCGGTGAGGTTCGCGCCGTCACGCGCGGCCACCAGCTCACCTTGCCAGCACGATCCGAGCAGCCGCTGCGCTCAGGGCAGAGCGCCTGGGTGCTCGACGCCGTCGACTCCACCCTGGCCATCGTCCCCTGGGAGCAGATCAGCGACTGAGCCCACCGGGAGCCGCTGACGGACCGCACCCCACCCGTTGCAGCGCCGTCTGCCCACCGTCCTCCTTCATCCCACCTTCCCGCATAGAAAGGAACCCGCATGGGTGTATCACTCATCGGCCTGATCGCCGTCGTCGCCATCATCGTGCTGGCGGCGATCGCCTACCTGTTCAGCCGCATCGTCGTCGTCCCCTCCAACCTCACCGGCCTGATCTCCGGATCGAACCGGGGCACGGTCAAGATCGTCCACCCCGGTGGACGCGACTTCGTCCTGCCGGTCATCCAGACCATCCAGTACCTGCCCTTCACCCAGACCACGATCGGCTTCAAGGTCACCGCCGAGGACGAGAACAAAATCAACGTCAACGTCGCCGCCGTAGCCGCCGTCAAGGTGGGCGACTCCGACGAGCAGGTGCGGGCCGCCGCCAAGCGCTTCCTGGGCAAGCCCAACACGGACCAGGCCATCGCCGACTCCGCCCGCGAGGCGCTCATCGGTTCCCTGCGCTCGATCATCGGCCACATGACGGTCACCGACCTCATCTCCGACCGCGACGCCCTGCAGCGCAACGTCTTCGACGACGCCAAGAGCATCATGGCCAACATGGGTCTGGAGATCGACATGCTCCAGGTCTCCGAGATCACCGACGCCGGCGGTTACATCGAGTCCCTGGGTGTGCCCGAGCAGCAGCGCGTCGAGAAGGACGCCCGCATCGCGCGGGCCAACGCCGAGCGCGAGGCCCGCGACGCCGAGGTCACCTCCCGTCAGCAGATCGCCGAGCGCGAGCGCGACCTGTCCCTGCGTCAGGCCCAGCTCAAGGCCGAGACGGACAAGGCCCAGGCCGACGCCGACTCCGCCGGCCCGATCGCCCGCGCCGCCAAGGAGCGCGAGATCGCCATCATCGGGCAGGAGGCGGCCGAGGCCAAGGCCGCCCTGACCGAGCGCGAGCTGGACTCCACGGTGCGCAAGCCCGCCGACGCCGCCCGCTACCAGCGCGAGCAGGAGGCTCAGGCCTCCAAGACCGAGGCGCTGCTACGGGCCCAGGCCGACGCCGAGCGCACCCGCCTGGACGCCGAGGCCCAGGCCCAGGCCGATTCCCCAGCCGTGGCCAAGGCAGACCTGGCGCCAGCCGCGCCGCTGGCGGGCGGCGGGCGCGATCCAAGCGACTGCCTGCCCTCGGCCGGGCAAACGTGGTCCAAGCTGCGCAAGGCCTGCGTGCAGGTGTTTGACGTGGCCGACATCCGCCTGACTGACCCTGACAACCCCGCGCTGGCCGTGTATGTGCTGTTTTCGCCCGACAAAAAAGTGGCCGAAATGTTTTCCGCCAGCTTTCCCGATGGCAGCGTGATGATGGCCGCCACGCGCGGCGGCAACAGCTATTTCGCCAACATGGGCCGCGTGCTGCTGCTCAAGGACAGCCAGAGCAAGGAAGGCTGGCGCATCGCCAAATAAGCGGCCGGCCCGCTGGCCCGCCCATTTTTCATGCCCGCCCTTTCATGCCCGCCCGCCGCCGTGGCGGGCTTTCTTTTTTCGCCACCGCAACACCTTCACGCCATGTCCACACCCGCCTATGCCGAAAGCTCCATCCGCGTGCTCAAGGGGCTGGAGCCTGTCCGGCAGCGCCCCGGCATGTACACGCGCACCGACACGCCGCTGCACATCATTCAGGAAGTGATTGACAACGCCGCCGACGAGGCCCTGGCCGGCTTTTGCAAGCGCATCAAGCTCACGCTGCACGCCGACGGCTCGGTCAGCGTGGAAGACGACGGGCGCGGCATTCCTTTCGGCCTGCACCCGGAAGAAAACGCGCCCGTGGCCGAACTCGTGTTCACGCGCCTGCACGCGGGCGGCAAGTTCGACAAGGGCGCGGGCGGCGCTTACAGCTTTTCCGGCGGCCTGCACGGCGTGGGCGTGAGCGTGACCAACGCGCTGTCCACCCGGCTGGAGGCCACGATCTGGCGCGACGGACAAGTGGCGCACCTGGCTTTTGCGGGCGGCGACGTGGCCGAGCCGCTGACCGTTCGCCCCGCCCATGACGGCGGCGCAGCGGGCGACCGCAAGCAAGGCACCACCGTGCGCGTGTGGCCCGACGCCCGCTACTTTGAAAGCGCCGCGCTGCCCCTGGCCGAACTCACGCACCTGCTGCGCAGCAAGGCGGTGCTGATGCCCGGCGTGAGCGTCACTTTCATCGACGAAAAGCGCGGCACGCGGCAAAGCTGGCAATACAAGGGCGGCCTGCGCGACTACCTGATGCAAACGCTGCCCGCCGACGCCGTGATTCCCGTGTTTGAAGGCGCGGGCCACGCCGGCCGCGACGACGGCAGCTTTGCCGAAGGCGAAGGCGCCGAATGGGCCGTGGCCTTTACCGAAGAAGGCCAGCCCGTGCGCGAAAGCTATGTGAACCTGATTCCCACCCCCGCCGGCGGCACGCACGACAGCGGCCTGCGCGACGGGCTGTTTCACGCCGTCAAGAACTTCATCGAACTGCACGCGCTGCTGCCCAAAGGCGTCAAGCTCATGCCCGAAGACGTGTTCGCCCGCGCCAGCTACGTGCTCTCGGCCAAGGTGCTCGACCCGCAGTTTCAGGGGCAAATCAAGGAGCGCCTGAACAGCCGCGACGCGCTGCGCCTGGTGTCCGGCTACGTGCGCCCCGCGCTGGAGCTGTGGCTCAACGCCCATGTGGAGCACGGCAAGCGCCTGGCCGAGCTGGCCATCCGCGCCGCGCAAACGCGCCAGCGCGCCAGCCAGAAAGTGGAAAAGCGCAAAGGCAGCGGCGTGGCCGTGCTGCCCGGCAAGCTCACCGACTGCGAAAGCCGCGACACCGCCCGCAACGAAATCTTTCTGGTCGAAGGCGACAGCGCCGGCGGCAGCGCCAAGATGGGCCGCGACAAGGAAACCCAGGCCATCCTGCCCTTGCGCGGCAAAGTGCTCAACACCTGGGAAGTGGAGCGCGACCTGCTGTTCAAAAACACCGAAATCCACGACATCGCCGTGGCGCTGGGCGTGGACCCGCACGGCGCGGGCGACACCCCTGACCTCTCGGGCCTGCGCTACGGCAAAGTCTGCATCCTCTCTGACGCCGACGTGGACGGCTCGCACATCCAGGTGCTG
>CAJZFF010000089.1 GCA_915069725.1 uncultured Actinomyces sp. | reverse complement strand
CGGGGGCCACGCGGCCGATGCCGCCATCACCGGGCAGGTGCGCCGCGCCGTCGCCGCCGCCACCGGGACCCTCAGTCGGGATCCCGGGCCGGCACAGATCAACGCCCGCTTCCGTCCGCCCCTGACAGCGGAGGGCGCAGCGGAGGACACAGCGGAGGATGCGGTGCCGCTCGCTCCGGCGCCGCCCTCCCCGCCAGCTGCGACGACTGCCCCGGCAGCAGTACCGGCCTGCGCCCCGGAGGCCGGTGCCAGCCGGCCAGCCGGCAGTGGCTCCTCCGTGCAGGGGAGGGGGATCGTCGTCGCCGGTGACACCGCCCACCCCGCCGTCGGCTCCATGGCCAGGTCTCTGGCCGAGCACCTCAACTGGCCACTCCTGGCCGAACCCACCTCCCAGGCCCGCAGCGGCCCGCAGGCCCTGAGTCGTTACGCCGAGCTGCTGGGCACCCCCGCGGGCCGCGCACTCGCGCAGCAGGCCGAGCACCTCCTCGTTCTGGGCCACCCCAGCCTCAGCCGCTCCATCACCGCGCTCCTGGGGCGCGAGGACCTCAACGTCACCGTCCTGACCGAGTGCGCCCGGTGGACCGACGTCTCCGGGCGGGCTCGACGGGTCGTCCCCATGGATGGTCCCGATCACCAGCCAGACGACGCCGCCCTCCGCTCGGCCCGTCTAGTCGCCTCCCTCGGCCTGGAGAGCGCCGACGCGGCCTGGACCGACTCCTGGCGTAGGGCCGTGGCGGATCTTCCCGAACCGGACCGCTCCAGCAGCGGCGACGCCCTGGCTCGGGCCGTGTGGGAGGCCAGCCAGGCCCCCGGCGCCCCCACCCTCCTGCTGGGCTCATCCATGACGGTGCGGCGCCTGGACCGACTCGCCCAGCCCGGCGCCGCCGCCCCGATGGCGGTCGCGAACCGCGGCCTGGCGGGCATCGACGGCACCATCGCCACCGGGATCGGACTGTGGATGGCCTCAGGGGAACCGGTTCGCACCGTCATGGGCGACCTCGCCTTCCTCCACGACGCCATGTCCTTGAACCGGGGCGTGCGCGAGGAGGAGGCCGACCTGCAGGTGATCGTCGTCGACGACGGCGGGGGCGCGATCTTCTCCCACCTCGAGTACGCCCGCACCACGCCAGCGGGTCGGTTCGAACGGCTCTTCACCGCCCCTCAGCGGGCGGATATCGCTGCGCTGGCCGCAGCCCTGGGGGCCCGTGTCCATGTCCCCGATGATGTCGAGGCCCTCCGGGGACTCCTGGCTGAACCGGTCGACGGCGTGAGCGTCGTCGTCTGGGAGACCACAAGGCACGGTCCTCACACCGTGACAACATGAACGACGATAGAGATGGACGGCAGCCAGCGGGATAGGACCCGCGGCGGTGGACCCGGCTCACCCCGAGCCCACCGCCGGACTCTCAGCCCGCTGCGATACAACGGTTACACGATCCACAGCGCAGCCTCAGGGAATCATCGGAAACGGCACAGAGCCCTGGTGTTGGCTACCCGTGGATCTGAGAGGGCGACACGCCCGAGGAGGAGCACAGATGAGCGGATACGACGAGACGAACCCGGAGGCATACCGGCCCACTGAGCCCGAGGCAGCGGCAGACAGCGCTCACTCCGGTGTCGACTCCTGGTCCGCCAGCAGCCAGGCCAGCCCGGCAACGGCGGCCTCCGGTAGCGAGGGCGCGAGCGCGACCGAGGACCACGGTGGCTACGCGGATCTCTCCCAGGCCTACACTGCCGACGCCTCCCATCCCGAGCCGCCCACCTCGCAGCTGCCCGCCGAGCCGCCCACCTCGCAGCTTCCCGCGGAGCAGTCCGCGTCGCTCTACGCGCAGCCCGCCCAGGGGCAGTACCAGCCCCAGCAGCCGTCCTACCAGCCGCAGCAACAGCCTCAGGGCCAGTACCCCGCTCCTCAGGTGCAGCAGGCGGCGCCGTCCAGCTACTCATCCGCCCAGCATCCCTACCAGGGGCAGCAGACACATGTCGGCTCGCCCTACATGAGCGCCCCGACGACGCCCGGTGGCTACGCGCCGGCCGGCGCTTCCACCGGGGAGTCCTTCTATGCGGCCTCGAAGGCCACAGGCGCTGACAGCGGCACCACGAGGCGCCGGCGGGGGCCGGGCTGGTTCGCCCTGGTCGCCTCCGTGCTGGTCGCCTCCCTGCTGGGGGCCGGTGGGGCTGTGACCGCGGTCAGGTACATGGATGCTCGCGGTGGGCACGCCTCATCGCACTCCTCGACGGCGCCCACCGCCATCGCCACCGGGAGCACGACCAAGACCGTCAACAGCGCCGGCCAGGCCCCCGACTGGGAGGCCGTCTCGGCCGCGGTGTCCAATGCCGTCGTGTCCATCGCCATAACCACCGGCAACGGCAAGGCCCTGGGGTCCGGAGTCATCTTCGACAAGGAGGGGCACATCATCACGAACAACCACGTGGTGGCGGGCGCTTCCAAGATCCAGGTGACGTTGGCTGACGGCCGCGTCTATGACGCTGAGACCACCGGTACCGATCCCGCCACCGACCTGGCGGTCATCCAGCTCAAGAACGCCCCCGACAACCTCACGGTCGCCCAGCTCGGTGACTCCGACAAGCTGGCCACGGGGCAGGACGTCATGGCGATCGGTAACCCGCTGGGCCTGTCCTCGACCGTCACCACCGGAATCATCTCCGCCCTCGACCGGCCCGTCGTCAACTCCCAGAGCGAGGACGGATCGAGTGGCTCCGCGGTCTACACCAACGCCATCCAGATCGACGCCGCCATCAACCCCGGCAACTCCGGCGGCCCCCTCTTCGACGAGAAGGGGCAGGTCATTGGGATCACCAGCTCCATCGCCACCATGAGCCGCTCCAGCAGCGAGGGAGGCTCGGGGAGCATCGGCATCGGTTTCGCCATTCCCGTCAAGCTGGCGGATAAGGTCGCCAAGCAGCTCATCAAGTCCGGGACGGCCACGCACGCCTACCTGGGAGTCACCCTCGACACGGCCGGCGCCACGGCCGACGGCGAGAAGCGCGGCGGCGCCAAGATCACCTCGGTCGAAAGCGGCTCGCCGGCTGACAAGGCCGGCCTGAAGACGAACGACGTCGTCATCGCCATCGATGGCAAGACCACCGCCCAGGGGTCGGCTCTCACCGGCTACGTGCGCCAGTACTCCGCCAACGACAAGGTCAAGCTCACGATCATCCGCGACTCCAAGAAGCAGGACATCGACGTGACCCTGGCCGAGCGCAAGGACGCCTGACCGGGGAGGCTCCTCCCTGTGGCGGGGCGGAATGGCCTACGTCAGTCGATCAGGGCGATCTCTATTGATAGGTCGTCAGAATCAGCTTGCCGTCAACATACTCGCCCAGGAACACGTCCTCATAACCATCCGCCCCTTGCTTCTTCATCTCCTTGGTCAGCCACTCCTCATCCTTTCCGATGACCTCCAGGATGTCGGTCTGCAGCTGTCCGTCTGTGATTAAGGGGAACTTCGGGTTCTCTTCGCCTTCGAGGGTGATAATCAACTCCCCGTCCTGCTCGACCACGGCTCTTTTCACCTTCTCTGTCGAGTAGACGTTCTGGACTCGGAGCTTGAAAGACACGTCATGGGCGCTCAGGCCGACTCGCCTGCAGTTGTCAATGTCTATCTTTCCGTTGTCAATGACGATCAAGGCCTTGCCGTCTATCAGCTGCTTCGCTTTGACGCTGTGCTGCTTGATCCACTTCAGTGTCAGGATGAGCCCGCACCATATGCACAAGATGCCGATGTAGTCCGGAAGCTGAATGTCGTTATTGTAGATGACTCCACCAATGATACCTCCCAGGACGTAGTTCTGAACCTGCTCGCTCGCAGATGACGGGGCCAGGTTGCCTTTTCCGGAAAGGTTGATGATAATCGTCAGTGCAAAAAGCCGATGAGTAGCTTTAGTGTCACCAGAACGAATCCGCTCACCATTTTCTCGTTTCTCGTCGAGTTATATTGAATGTACGCCACAGGGTGTGTTGCCAGTATTTTGGTGGTCAGGTGCCGCTCGCCGGTGCGTCGGGCGCAACTCAGCCGGGTACACCCAGTGCCCCCAGCATGGGGCGCATCTTGGCGGTCGTCTCCGCCAGCTCGTCGACCGGCTCGGAGTCCGGCATGATGCCGCCGCCTCCGAACACTCTGGCGGGGGACTGTGGTCCGGGGCCTGCCTCGGGCAGCTGGGCGCTGCGCAGCGCAATGCACCACTCGCCTTCGCCGTGCCAGTCCACCCAGCCCACGGGGCCGGCGTAACGCCCCCGGTCCATGGATTCGGCCTCCTCGATGAGGCGCGCCGCCGCCTGAGTCGGCGTCCCGCACACGGCCGCCGTCGGGTGCAGCGCGTCCACCAGCGCCAGCGCCCCGGTGTCCCCGGCGACCACTCCGGTGACGTCGCTGGCCAGGTGCAGCACATTCGGCAGCGTCAGGACGAAGCGGGCCGGGGCCTCCACCACCGAGCACAGCGGCTCCAGCGCCGTGATCGCCGAGTCCCGCGCCAGCTCGTGCTCCCGGTTGTTCTTCTCAGAGCCCTCCAGCCAGGACGCCAGACGCGCGGTCGCCAGGGCATCCTCGCCGGCGTGCCGGCGGGCCGTACCGGCCAGCACCCTGCTCATGAGGCGCCGATCCCGCAGGCGCAGCAGCAGCTCAGGGCTGGCCCCCACCATCTGGTCGACGGCGAAGACCCAGGTGGAGGGGTAGTCGCGGGCCAGGTGCTGCAGCACTGTTCCGGTGGGCAGCGGCGCGGCCGGGTAGGCCAGTACGTCGCGGGCCAGGACCACCTTGCGGGCCTGCCCCGCACGCATCCGCTCCTGCGTGGCGCAGACCGCCCGGCACCACTGCTCCTCGCTGAGCGCCCCGGCCTCAACGGTGGTGGTCCCGCCGGATTCCCCGTCGTCGCCGGCTGGCTCCCGGTCAGCCGCCGCGCGGGCCTGCGCCGTCATCGCCCCCAGGAGCATCTCGGGATCCGGGTGCTCCGGCTCGCTCCCGTCGTCAGCCCCGGACACCACGGTCGTCAGCCAGGCGCCGGAGTCGTCGCACCCGACGAGGACCTCGGGAACCACCAGGGCCGAGGACTGCTCGGAGCTGGGGGAGAAGGTGATCGCACCCAGCGCCACCGGCCCGGTCCCGGGGCGGACCAGCGCATCGCGCCACCAGGCCGCGCCGACGACGGCCCGCCACGCGGCCCTCAGCGCCTCGATGCGATCCGCCCCGTGGGCCTCGATCACCAGGGCGCGGCCCAGGCCGATGAGTCCGTGCCCCTCGTGCACCCAGGAGCTGACGTCCTCGCGGCCTGCCAGCAGGTCGATGAGCGCGAGCCCCTCCAGTGCGCCCTCGGGCAGCTCGTGGGTGCGGAAGGACAGGCGTGGCGGCGCGACCCGGCAGTGCTCGGCCCTCACGACGTCGGTCCCGGGCCGCTGCTCAGGCCGGTTCTCACTGATCGCCTCGGACGGGCACGGGCCGCGTGGCCCGGTGAACCGCGACGATCCCGCCGGAGAGGTTCTTGTAGCCCACGCCCCGCCAGCCGGCCTCCTGCATGAGGCCGGCCAGCTCGCGCTGGTCCGGCCAGGCCAGGATCGACTCGCCCAGGTAGTCGTAGGCCTCGGTGTTGGAGGAGACCAGGCGGGCGGCGGCCGGCAGGGCGCTGCCCAGGTAGAAGCGGTACAGATGGCGGAAGGCCGGCCAGACCGGGGTGGAGAACTCCGCGATGACGATCCGCCCGCCCGGCACCGTCACCCGGCGCATCTCCGACAGCGCCCGCGCCGTGTCCTGCACGTTGCGCAGCCCGTAGGAGATGGTGACGACGTCGAAGCTCTCGTCGGCGAAGGGCAACGCCGTGGCGTCCCCGGCCACGAAGGCGATCTCGGGGTGGCGGCGCTTGCCCTCGGCCACCATGCCGGTGGAGAAGTCGCAGGCCACGACCTCGGCGCCGTCGGCGGCGTACTCCACCGAGGAGGTGCCGGTCCCGGCGGCCAGGTCCAGGACGCGCGTCCCCGGTCTCGCGGCGACGGCCGCGCGCGTCACCCGGCGCCACATGTGCACCTGGAACAGGCTCATCACGTCATTGGACAGGTCGTAGCGGCGCGCGACGGCGTCGAACATCCCGGCGACCTCGCGTGGGTCCTTGGCGAGGCTGGCTCGAAGGGGGGATCGGCTCATGGGGCTCATCATCGCAAATCCCGACCGCGGTCTGGCCGCCGAGGCGTGCTGCAGACCGCTCCCAGCCGACCTCCGACCGCGCCGGCAGCGCTCTAGGACGCAGGTCCCGTCCGACACTGTTGAAATTCGTCACTCACTTGCAGCGTAATTCTGGGGTGCCGCCATCTGTCGTTGAGGCGGGGGGTTCTCAGAGGAACGCCGTCATGTCAACGAAAACCGCGGTTCACCGCCCGTCTCGACGCTCTCGTCATGGAGGTGTCGGCCGCCTGGGTACAGTCGGCACAGGCTCCGCCCCGTGTGGGGCCTGCATTACGGTGCCAACTGTGATGCCTATGACAACGCCCGCTGTACCAGACGTGCCGAGGAGGGAGGCCCGAGTGACCCAGGCAGCCGCCCATTCCAGCGCCTCCACCGCTGCCGACGTCATCGTCGTCGGGGCCGGCCCGGCCGGATCCTCGGCGGCCTACCACATGGCCACTCTCGGCCTCGACGTCATCCTCCTGGAGAAGCAGGAGCTCGGCCGGGACAAGGTCTGCGGGGACGGCCTGACCCCCTCGGCCGTACGCGAGCTGGTCTCCATGGGGATGGATACCACCGGCTGGCAGCGCAACCGCGGCCTGCGCGTCATCGGTGGCGGGCACCTCCTCCACTTCCCCTGGCCGGAGCAGGCCTCCTTCCCCTCCTACGGGATGGCCCGCCCGCGAGCCCTTCTCGATCGGGACCTGGCCGAGCACGCAGCCGCGGCCGGCGC
>CAJZFF010000088.1 GCA_915069725.1 uncultured Actinomyces sp. | reverse complement strand
GGTACCGGCGGCGGTCATCAGTGGCGTGTCATCTGCCTTGAGGGCGGCAGCGCTGCCGTTGCCGGGCTCTCCTCGGCGCTGGCCCGACTGCTCGTCGAGAGGCGAGGGGGTCCAGTGGGAGAGGGGCTTTTGTGGTGCACGGAACGGGATGGGACCCGCCTGATGATCCTTGGTGAGGCCGAGCGCGTTCCCGCGCTTCTCGAGGATGGCAGTGTCGCGCCATGGGCGGGGCGGATGCGGATCGGGGTCAGCGGCTCTGCCGGCATCGCCGACCTGCCGCGGGCCGCACAGCAGGCGCTGTCCGTCTGCACTGGCGCTCGGCGGCTCGGGCAAGCGGTGCGCTGGGAGGCCTCGGGACTGCCGTCGGTCACGGATCTCCTGGACGAGGATCGGGCCCGCGCCTTCGCGCGCACTCGTTTGAGGAGCGTCGCGGATCGGCCCGACCTGCTCGAGCTGCTGGAGATCTACATCAGCGAGGCCGGGGCGGTGCAGCGCATCGCGGAGCGCCTGGGGGTGCATCGCAACTCCGTCCCCGCGCGCCTTGTACGCCTGAGGAGGGCGCTCGGTGTCGACATCGAGGACGCCGAACAGCGGGCGAATCTGTGGTTTGCGTTACATTTTTTGACGAAGTAACGGCCAGGTGCCTTGCGTGGGGGTGACTTTTCCGCGTGTTTCTGCGGTTCCTTGAAGCGTGAAACGTGACGTTCGACATACTTGGTTGTGTGTGTTTACGATACTGGCGTCACCTAGGACCTTAGCCCGCGCTGTAGTCGCGCAACGCGTGTCGCACCGGGCTCCAGCGGCGATGTGGCCTGCGCCGGTCCGGCGTGAGCTTGGGCAGCAGATGCCTGAGCCGTCTCATTTTTTCGACTCTCGACACCTCTCGTCTCGACTCTCATCTCGACACCGACGTCCCGCCAAAGCCAAGAAGCAGAGTGATTCACATGAGCCTTCCTCTCCTCCAGAATTTTGTTGACGGACGATTTGTTCCGGCAACCACCGATGCCACGTTCGACGTCGTGGATCCTCGAACGGAACAAGTCGTGGCGCAGTGCCCGGTCTCAGGGGCCGCCGATGTCGACGCCGCCTACGACGCCGCCCTCAAGGCCTTTGAGAGCTGGCGGCTGACAACGCCGGCGGAACGGCAGATGCTCCTGCTCCGGCTCGCCGACGCCCTGGAGGCCAATGCCGACCGCCTTGTTGAGGCTCAGCGCCGCAACACCGGTCAGCTCGCCGAGATGATCCGGGCGGAGGAAGTCCTGACAGGGGCCTCTCAACTGCGGTTCTTCGCCGGAGCCGCACGACTCCAGTCGGGTGTCGCCTCGGGCGAGTACGCCGAGGGCCTGAACTCGCAGATTCGCCGCGAGCCCATCGGCGTCGTCGGGCAGATCGTCCCGTGGAACTACCCCTTCATGATGCTCATCTGGAAGGTCGGGCCCGCTCTGGCGGCGGGCAACACGGTGGTGCTCAAGCCGAGTGCCAACACGCCCGAGAGCGCCATCGTCTTTGCCGAGATCGCCGGCGAGATCCTCCCGCCCGGGGTCTTCAACCTGGTGCTCGGCACCGGAGAGACCGGGCGCCTCATGAGCGCCCACCCGGTGCCCGGGCTGGTCGCGCTCACAGGTTCAGTGCGCGCCGGCTCGGATCTCGCTGAACAGGCGGCCGGAAACGTGACTCGTGTTCACCTCGAGCTGGGAGGCAAGGCCCCCGCCGTCGTCTTCGCCGATGCCGACATCGAGGCGGCTGCCGAGGGCATCGCCGCCGCAGGGACGTTCAACGCCGGGCAGGACTGCACCGCCGCCACCCGCGTGCTGGTCGAGGCCTCGGTGGCCAAGGAGTTCACCGATGCGCTGGTGCGTCACGTCGAGTCCTTGCGGACCGGTCCGATTCCGGAGGAGGAGGCGTTCTACGGCCCCCTGAACAACGCCCGTCACTTCGCCTCCGTGCAGAAGATCGTTGAGGAGCGGCCCGCACACTCCCACCTGCTGACCGGTGGTCACCGCGTTGGCGAGAGCGGGTACTACTACGCGCCCACTGTCATCTCGGGGCTCAAGCAGGACGACGCACTCGTGCAGCAGGAGGTCTTCGGGCCGGTCCTGACCGTTCAGGAGTTCTCCTCCGACGACGAGGCCCTGGCCCTGGCCAACGGTGTGGACTACGCCCTGTCCTCGTCCATCTGGACGACCGACCACCAGCGTGTCCTGCGATTCAGCAGGGACCTGGACTTCGGGTGCGTCTGGGTGAACTCCCACATCCCCCTCGTCGCGGAGATGCCGCACGGCGGATTCAAGAAGTCTGGTTACGGCAAGGACCTCTCCATCTACGGCGTGGAGGACTACACGCGTATCAAGCACGTCATGAGTGCTCTGTGACCTCCTGGAAGCTAACAGGAGATCACCCCCATGCGCATTCTGACGGCTTTCACCAATTCGCTCGGCGGCAGAGACTCCTACCACCTGGGGGTATCTCTCGCTGAAGCGTTCTCGTGCCCACTCGATCTCGTCACCGTCGTCAAGGGCGGCGGAGGGCGCTACGTCCTTGATGTCACCGATCACGCCTTCCAGGACGTCGTTGCCACGCAGGTCGACGACTGGATGTCGGAGATCATGGAGGAGCATCGGCCCCGTGTGCCGGTGAGCAAGTACCTGCGGTACAGCCTCTCCTTCCCCGAGGGCATCATTGCCTCGGCCGAGGAGCTCAAAGCCGACCTGCTCGTAGCCGGCGGGGGCCGTCACGGGGTCCTGGGACGAGTGTCCCTCGGCTCCGTGGGGCAGACCCTGCTCAACTCCTCGACAGTTCCGGTCGCCCTGTCCCCGCGCGGCATGAGGCACGCCCCTCTTGATGGACTCTCACGCATTACGGTCATGCTGGGGGAGTCCGGCAGGTGGAGGGGGGTGCTCAGCAAGGCCAGGACCTTCGCTGACAGAGCCGGTGTCCCGTTGCGTCTCATCACGGTGGCCACCGGCGACTCGCAGAACACCGCGGAGATCGGGGAGAGGACCGAGGCCCTGCTCGCCGAGGTACGCCTGGATCTCAAGGGGCTGGATGACCAGCGTGTCCAGATCGTCCACGCTCACAGCATGAGCGCCGCCGTGCTGGCCATGGAGTGGAACAGGAATGAGCTGGCCTTCCTGGGATCGGCGCGACTGGCCCAGAGCGGGCGCCTGTTCCTGGGGCCGGACGCCAACAAGATCCTGCGTGTCCTGCCCGTGCCTCTGGTCGCGGTCCCAGCCGACGCGGCCGACGTCGGGGGTGCAACATGAGCGCGGCGACCGCGAGCTCCGGAGGCGGGCTGTCGAAGAAGGGACTGGCCGAGGGCTCTGTTGGTCTGCTCGGCGCCATCATCATCGGGGTGTCCTGCATCGCGCCCCCGTACACCCTCACCGGCGCGCTGGGGCCGACCGCCTCAGAGGTGGGCGAGCAGGTGCCGGCGATCTTCCTCGTCGGATTCATCCCGATGCTCCTGGTCGCCTTCGGGTACCGAGAGCTCAATGCGGCGATGCCCGACTCGGGCACATCCTTCACCTGGGGGACGCGTGCCTTCGGTCCGTGGATCGGGTGGATGAACGGATGGGGGCTGATCGTGGCGACCGTCGTCGTCCTGTCGAACCTTGCGGCCATCGCCGTCGACTTCTTCTATCTGTTGCTCGCACAGGTGACTCGCAATTCCGCCATTGCGGATCTCTCCGACAACGTATGGGTCAATACCCTCACCTGCCTGGTCTTCATCACGCTGGCGACCTGGATCGCGTACCGCGACATGCAGACCACCCAGAAGCTCCAGTACTGGTTGGTGGGGTTTCAGCTGACGGTGTTCCTTGGCTTCGGTGCGGTGGCCATTTACCGCTACTTCACCGGAACCGCCGTCAACCCGACACCCGTGAAGCTCGAGTGGTTCAATCCGTTCGCCGTCGACTCGCTGGGGACGTTCGTGGCGGGCGTGTCCCTGTCCTTGTTCATCTACTGGGGCTGGGACGTGTCGCTGACGGTCAATGAGGAGGCCGACGACGCCAGCTCCACTCCAGGGCGCGCCGCCGTGCTCACTGTCATGACAATTGTCTCGGTGTACATGTTCGTCACGATTGGATCCATGATGTTCGCCGGCCTGGGGGAGGACGGGATAGGACTGGGCAATCCTGCGATCCAGGACAATGTCTTCTTCGCCTTGGCCAGACCGGTTCTGGGGCCGTTCGCGATTCTCCTGTCGACGGCGGTGCTGGTCTCGTCCGCGGCGTCCTTGCAATCCACCTTCGTCTCTCCCGCCCGCACCTTGCTGTCGATGGGATATTACGGGGCGATGCCGGAGAAGCTCGGCGAGATCTCTCCGCGCTTCCTCACCCCTGGTCGCGCAACAGTCGTCTCGGCGGTCGCCGCCTCGACCTTTTACACCCTGCTGCGATTCGTATCCACCTCCGTCCTGTGGGACACGGTTCAGACCCTGGGGGCGATGATCGCCTTCTATTACGGTCTCACCGCCTTCGCCGCGGTATGGTACTTTCGAGGGAAATGGTTCTCCTCAGTGAGGAACTTCTTCTTCATGCTGGTTTCGCCGGGACTGGGAGGTCTTATTCTCTTCCTGCTGCTCGGCCTGACCCTGAAGGACTCCCTCAACCCCGAGTACGGGTCGGGATCGCAGGTCTTCGGCGTCGGTCTTGTCTTCGTCCTCACCCTCGCCCTCATTCTCCTGGGCGTGGTGCTGATGCTCGTACAGTACGTCCGGGCACCGGCCTTCTTCCGCGGGGAGGTGATCGCACGATCCGACGCTGTCACCGAGGAGTTGAAGGTGGCAACTGTCTTAGAGGAGGATGATGGTGAAGCCTCCCAGCTCCGTGCTGCGTCATAGAGGCAGTGAACCGGAGCGAACACGCACATGACAACAGCTCACTCCGCGCCAGGCCGGCGGAAGGAGCTGAGAGGAATCACATTGTCATCGTATCGACGGCCACAGCTGATCGATGCGCCGGTAATCAAACGCACGATATGTGGACGCCAGGCCGGACCACGAAGGAGTGACCAATGAGTATCAACATGGAGCGAGTCGCTGAGCTGACGGAGATCGAGTCCAAGCGCCTCAATGAACGGACCAAGGGATCCGGCGACATGTACCGTCGCGCCAGTCACAGTCTCTCCGGCGGCGTCGCCTCCTCGTACCAGCTGCGCGAGCCCTGGCCCATCTACCTCGAACGCGGCCAGGGGCCGAAGGTCTGGGACGTCGACGGCAACGAGATGTGGGACTTCCACAACGGCTTCGGATCGATGCTTCAGGGGCATGCCCACCCGGTGATCGGTGAGGCCATTCAGGAGCGGTACGGCAAGGGCACCCACTTCGCCGCCCCGACCGAAGACGCCCTGGCCGTGGCGGAGAACCTCTCGAGCAGATGGGGTCTGCCGAAGTGGCGCTACACGAACTCGGGCTCGGAGTCCACGATGGACGCCATCCGCATCGCACGCGCCTACACCGGTCGCGACACGGTCATGAAGATCTTCGGCTCCTACCACGGGCACCACGACACCGTCATGGTCTCGATCGGCGTCGAGTACGACAAGATCGGTGACCGTGACAACCTGGCCTCGCTGCCCTACGGAGGTGGCATTCCCGACGCCACCGTCCAGATGACGGTGCCGGTTCCTTTCAACGATGCCGAGGCCATGGAGCGCCGCATCATCCGGCTGACCGATGAGGGGCGTAAGCCTGCCTGCGTCATCATGGAGCCGGCCATGATGAACCTGGGCGTCGTGCTGCCGGAACCGGGATATCTGGAGCAGGTTCGTGAGATCACCCGGCGACACGGCGTCGTCCTGATCTTCGATGAGGTCAAGACCGGCCTGTGCATCGGTCCGGGCGGCGCCACCCAGCGCTTCGGAGTGACTCCCGACTTGGTGACCATGGCCAAGGCCCTGGGTGCCGGTCTGCCCTCGGGCGCCATCGGAGGCACCGAGGAAGTCATGTCCGTGGTGGAGGACCACACCGTCTTCCAGGTCGGCACCTACAACGGCAACCCCCTGGTGATGGCCGCCGTGCGGGCCAACCTCGAGAAGGTCCTCAACCCGGAGGCATACGCCCACCTCGATCACCTCAACGAGCGCATTCTCGCGGGCTGCACAGAGGTCATCGAGCGCTACAACCTTCCGGGCTACGCGGTGGGCGTTGGTGGAAAGGGGTGCGTCACCTTCTCCCCCAAGAAGGTCGTCGACTACGAGTCCTTCAAGGAGCACCAGAACGCGGAGCTGTCCGAGCTCGCCTGGCTGTTCAACATGAACCGGGGAATCTTCATGACCCCGGGCCGCGAGGAGGAGTGGACCCTGTCGGTGACCCACACGGACGAGGCGATCGACGACTACGTCAGCTGCTTCGAGGAGCTCGCCAAGGCGATCACCACCAAGTGACGTGAGTACTCCCTGATCTCATGGGGGCCACCGACGGCGTCGGTGGCCCCCATGAATCGTGTCCTGCCCGCGGTGGCGCTGGTGGCATTCAGTGGCGTTTCCAGGCGCGGATCCTCGTGCGGAAGGAGGTGAAGGGCGCCACCGTGTTGATGTGCACCCACGTGGCCACCGGCCAGGCCGACGGCGTCGAGGAGGCCCACGCCCGCTGTCCGGAGGTGAAGAGCTGGTCCCGGTCCAGCAGCAGATCCATCCACCCCAGCTGGTAGGCGAGCATCTGCGCCGGCGTGCGGTCCACCCCGTCCTTGAGCGTGTGGAGCCCGGAGGCGGGGACGTCGTCGAACTCGGCGACGAACAGCTCGGCGCGCCTGCGGATCTCCGCGATGAGCTCCTCCGTCATGACATCTCAGGACACCGGTGGGGTGGGTCTACCAGGTGGGGGAGCTGCTTCGGCCTGTTGGAGGGGGCAGGTCCGGTCGCCGTGGTGGCTGCCGTCGTCGTCTGGGTGCACTGCACGAGGGGTGGGTGTTACTGGA
>CAJZFF010000087.1 GCA_915069725.1 uncultured Actinomyces sp. | reverse complement strand
TTCCGGTGGCGAAGAACCCGGCCTGCCCGGTGTGCGGGGAGAACCCGAGTATCACCGCACTGGTCACGGAGGCTGATACCTGCGTGGTTCCCCGGACTCCTGAGGTCGAGACGCAGCCGCAGGAGCCCGGCGCCGGGGGTGACTCCAGTCAGCAGGCCGGAGACTCTGACTCCGGCCCCGCTGCGCCCGCCCAGGCTCAGGGGGTTGGTGAGGCCTTGGGGGCGGGAGTGGGGGTTGTCTCTGCGGCCGAGCTGAGGAGGCTCCTGGAGCGCGATGTGCCGCCGGCGCTGCTGGACGTGCGTGAGGACATCGAGGTGGCGCTCGAGCCGATGGAAGGAGCGCTGCACATTCCGTTGCGTGAGGTGACGGCACACATGGACAAGCTCGACCCGGGCCGGCTGACGGTGGTGGTGTGCGCCGCTGGGGTGCGCTCGGCCCGCGCCATCGAGGCGCTGAAGGCGGCGGGCTACCCCGGCCGGCTCCTCAACCTTGAGGGCGGCATGAGGGCCTGGGTCTCTCACAAATCTTGACCGCGGCACTGGGTCCTGGAGCTCTGGCCGACCTTGACTGCGGCATCAGCGGGCCTTGGTGTCACGATTGGAGACGCCCCACCGACCAGGCCGACAAGCTCTGCCCCTCCGCCACAGCCTCAGCCGGCCCGTTCCGCACGCCCCAAAGGAGCCATGAGCAGCCAGACGAGGTAGATCCCGCCCACCGCAGCACTGACCAGGCCCACCGGAATCTGGAAGGGACTGAGAAGTCGCTGCGCCAGGAAATCAGCCCCGCCCAGCAGGAGCGCCCCCATGGCCGCCGAGGCAATCATCGTCATCCCCGCCGATCGGCTCAGCCGGCGTGCCAGCTGCGGTGCGGCCAGCGCGATGAAACCGATCGGTCCCGCCGTCGCCACGCAGATCGCCGCCAGCACGACGCCGTAGCCGAGCATCGCGCCGCGCACTCTGCCAACCCGCAGTCCCAGGCCGGTTGCGGCGTCGTCGCCCATCTCCAGCAGACTCGCAGGCCGCACGAGCCACACCACCTGAATCAGCAGCACCGCGGCAGCCAGAGCCAGGGGCTTGACCTGCCCCCAGGAAATCGCGTTGAAGGAACCGTACTGCCAGGCCTTGGCCGTCTCGGCACTAGGCAGACTGGCTTGGGAGATGAGGTAGCTGTTGGCCGCCGAGAGCATCTCGGAGATGGCGACCCCGGTCAGGATCAGGTTGTCGCCGCCCACGCCACCGCGCCGCGACACGAGAGCAACCACCGCCGCGGTCGCAAACCCTCCGAGGACCGCCCCCACCGAGACCTGGAGATCACTCGCCGACGCCGCCAGCAGGAGCATGAACAACCCGCCACTGGAGGCGCCGGTCGTGAACCCCACAATGTCGGGGCTGCCCAGGGGATTTCGTGACAGGCTCTGGAAGACAGCACCCGACAGCGCCAGCATCGCCCCCACCAGCGCCGCCGCGACCGCGCGCGGAAGCCGCTGGTCGAGCACGAAGAAGCGATCCATCCTGCTTCCAGACCCCGTCAGCAGTGTATGCAGCGCGTCGGCCCCGGAGATGTTGTAGGCACCGAACAGCACCGAGACAGCCACCACGGCCAGCGCCGCAGCAAGCGCCAGCACCGTCACCACAGCGGCGCGCCGGTGGACGAGGAATGCCCTGCGACGTCCAACGGGGCATCGCAACTGGGAGGCCGGAGCCCCGAGGCGCAAACCGTCGGTCTCCGACGCCGGGCTACCGGCCACGTCCCGAACCCGCTTCACCGCCGTTTCACCCCCATCCGCTGGATGACCATGAGCAGCAGCACCGGACCTCCGATGAATGCGGTCACGACCCCCGCCTCCATCTCACCGGACTCCAGGATGACCCGCCCGACGACGTCGGCGGCCAGCAGCAGGACTGGTCCGGCGACGAGGGAGACGGCCAGCAGCCTGCGCTGGTCAGCCCCCAGGGCCAGCCGCAGCACCTGCGGGACCACCAGCCCGACGAAGGAGATCGGCCCGACCGCCGCCGTCGACGCCCCGCACAGGAGAGTGATCGAGGTCAGTGCCAGCGCCCGAGCGCGCCTCGGGCTGACACCCAGCGCCTTGGCCTGCTCCTCCCCCAGCGCCAAGGCGTTGAGCGTGAGCCCCGAGGCCAGGGCCAGCACCAGCCCGACGACAAGGAAGGGCGCCACCCACACCAGCAGCACCACATCCCGGTCCGCCAGCGAGCCCAGAACCCAGAAGCGATAGGAGTCGAAGGTGACGGAGTCGTACATCGTGATGGTCCCGGTGATCGACCGCAGACTCGCCCCCAGGGCCACCCCGGCCAGCACGAGTCTGGCGGGTCCGGCGTCGGCACTGCGCACCGACATGAGGTGGACGAGGAAGGCGGCCAGGGCGGCCCCTGCGAAGGCGAACCAGAGGAAGTCACTCACATCTGTCAGCCCCAGCAGAGACATGGAGAGGACCACCGACAGCGACGCGCCGGCATTGATGCCGAGAATGCCCGGCTCGGCCAGGGGATTGCGGGTCAGCCCCTGCATGACGACCCCCGCCACGGCCAGCGAGGCTCCCACCATGACCGCCAGGACGGTCCGCGGCATCCGCAGCTGCCAGACAATGACCGAGGCGACCGTTGTCCTCCCCGGCACGAAGGCACCGGCCACTTCCTCCAGCGTCAGACTGTGCGACCCAACGGCCAGGCTCACCAGGCACAGAAGCACCGACAGCACCCCGAGAACAAGGACAGTCCCACCCACCGGGACCCCCACTGACGTAGGGGCGGACCTCCCGGCAGACTCCTCACCACAGCCCCGGCGGCGCTCCCACCACCGGGCGATCACGCCAGAGCTCCCGGCTGCGACTGACGAGCGACCTCCGCCACGTCCCCACCTTTCCTCAGGATGATTCTTGATAAAAACGCTATGACTTAGGTTAGCCTAAGCCCATGACATCCCACTACAGCCGCCGCAGCGCTCTCGTCTTCGCAGGGTTGGCCACCACCATCCCCGTCCTCGCCGCTTGCTCCGGTAAGAAGGCGGACTCCAGCGCCTCCTCGACCGCCAAGGCAAAGCCCACCTCATCGGTGCCCACCGGCATGCCCGAGGGCAAGGGCTCAGGCAAGGCCGACGACGTCTTCCCCCGCAAGGTCGTCCACTTCAAGGGCACCACCGAGATCAAGAAGGCCCCCACCAAGGTCGTCATCCTGTCCACCGGTCAGCTCGACGTCGCCCTGACCCTGGGCATCGTGCCGATCGGCTCAACCAAGGGCGACGGCGCCGCAACGGTCCCGGAGTACCTCAAGAAGGCCTTCCCCAAGCAGGCCGACAAGCTGGGTGCCATCAAGGACGTCGGCTCTCGCAAGTCCCCCAGCGTCGAGGACATCGGCAACCTGTCCCCGGACCTCATCCTCGTCAACCAGGCGGGCAAGGACGACATCGACACCCTCTACAAGTCCCTGTCCGAGGTGGCGCCCACCGTCGTCACCCAGGGCAAGAGCGAGGCCTGGAAGCAGGACTTCCTCCTCGTGGCCGACGCCCTGGGCAAGCCGGAGACCGCCAAGAAGTGGATGGAGACCTACCAGGTCGACGCCGCGAAGGCCGGCTCCGCCATTGACGGCAACCCCACCGTCTCCCTGCTGCGCAAGACCAGCGACAAGCTTCGTATCTTCGGGGCGGTCTCTCTGGCCGGCTCGGTCCTGTCCGACATGGGCGTCGCCCGCCCCAGCACCCAGACCTTCACCGACAACGGCAACAAGGACATCAGCTCCGAGACCCTCGCCGAGGCCGAGGCCGACTGGATCCTCTACGGGGCGCAGAAGACCCCGAAGGATGAGAAGGACAAGGACAAGAACAACACCGAGCTGACCGCCATGCCCCTGTGGGCGGGACTCAAAGCCGTCAACGACAAGCACGCCGTGCGCGTTGACGACGACGCCTTCTTCCTCAACGCCGGCCCCACCGCGGCACGGCTCGTCATGACCACGGTGGCGGACACGCTGCCGAAGAAGAAGTAGTCCGTGCCCGCTCCGGTCTCATCGGAGGCTCCTTCAGACGCCCAGGCCCCCACTACGGGCCTGGGCGTCCGGGGCATCTGCCTGGCCTACCATCCCAGCCATCCGGTCATCGAGGACCTGAGCACGGCCATCACCCCGGGCACGGTGACGATGATCGTGGGCCCCAATGCCTGCGGGAAGTCCACGCTGCTGCGCGCCATGAGCCGGGTCCTCTCCCCCGGCTCCGGGCAGGTGGTCCTCGACGGCCGCGACATCGCCACCCTGGCCCCCAAGAAGCTGGCCCGGCGAGTGGGCATGCTCGCCCAGTCCTCCATCGCCCCGCCCGGGATCACCGTCCACGAGCTGGTGGCGCGCGGGCGCTACCCGTATCAGTCGCTCCTGCACCAGTGGTCGGCTGACGACGACGCGGCCGTCACCGAGGCCATGGAGCGCACCGACGTCGTTGGTCTGGCCAACCGGCACGTGTCCGCACTCTCCGGCGGGCAGCGCCAGCGGGTGTGGGTGGCGATGGCCCTGGCCCAGCGCACCGACATCCTCCTGCTCGACGAGCCGACCACTTACCTGGACCTGGCCCACCAGGTGGACCTCCTCGAGCTGTGCCGGGACCTGAACGCCGAGCTGGGCACCACCATCGTGGCGGTGCTCCACGACCTCAACCAGGCCTGTCGTTACGGGGACGAGGTGATCGCCATGCGCGCCGGCAGCATCATGGCCCACGGCCGCCCCGAGGAGGTCGTCACCGCTGAGATGGTCGAGGAGGTCTTCGGCCTGAAGGTCCAGGTCATCTCCGACCCGCTCACCGGGACCCCGCTGGTTCTGCCTCTTCCGCGCAGGAGCCGGGACACGGCGTCGGGTGGCAAGGCCGGGTAGAAACGGCGGCGCCTGCGCCCCGGCTTCGGCCGAGCGCGATCACACGCGAGCGCCTGCGAGCCTGAATTCCCGCTCGCCGGCACCGGTCTTCGCCCGCGCTCGGGCCGAAACACACCAGTCTCACGAACCACGACCGGTCCCCCGCGGCCGCGCAGGGTCGCCCTGACAGAACCTGCTGGGCGGTGGACCTGCGCCGAGGCCCGCACCTAGTCTTCACGTATCAACCAGAACTGATGTGAGGACACACCTGTGACTGCTTCTGCTCCCGCCCTGCCCGCCACCATGCGCGGTGTCGTCATGCACGCCGCCGGCGACGTCCGTGTCGAGGACCGCGAGGTCCCCCACGTCATCGAGCCCACCGACGCTGTCGTCAAGCTCGAGGCCGCCTGCGTGTGCGGCTCGGACCTGTGGCCCTACCGGGGCATCTCCCCCGTGGAGGAGGCCCGCCCCATGGGCCACGAGTACGTGGGCACCGTCGTCGAGGTCGGCGACGAGGTCAAGAACGTCAAGGTCGGCGACTTCGTCGTCGGCTCCTTCTGCATCAGCGACAACACCTGCGAGATCTGCGAGGACGGCTACCAGTCGCGCTGCGCCAACGGCGGCTTCATCGGCGACACCCAGGCCGAGTACACGCGCGTGGCCCTGGCCGACGGAACCCTCGTCGTCGTTCCCGGCGGCAAGCCCGAGGACCCGGAGATCATCGCCTCGCTGCTGGCCGCCTCCGACGTCCTGGGAACCGGCTGGTTCGGGGCCGTCGCCGCCCAGGCCGGCCCCGGCAAGACCATCGCGGTGGTCGGCGACGGCGCCGTGGGCCTGTCCGCCGTCCTGGCCGCCAAGGCCCTGGGGGCCGAGAAGGTCATCGCCTTCTCCCGTCACGAGGACCGGGCGGAGCTGGCCCGCGAGTTCGGCGCCGACGTCGTCATCGCCGAGCGCGGCGACGAGGGCGCCGCGAAGGTCAAGGAGCTCACCGACGGCTACGGCGCTCACGGCGTCGTCGAGGCCGTGGGCAACCAGACCTCCATGATGCAGGCCATCGCCTCCTGCCGCCCCGGCGGACACCTGGGCTACGTGGGCGTGGCTCACGGCGTCTCCCTTCCCGGCGACCAGCTCTTCTTCGCCGAGATCCACATGCTGGGCGGCCCCGCGCCTGTGCGCCGCTTCCTGCCCGACCTCATCGACCGCATCCTCAAGCGCGAGATCAACCCCGGCAAGGTCTTCACCCTGCGCCTACCCCTGGAGGAGGCCGCAGAGGCCTACAAGGCCATGGACGAGCGCCGCGCCATCAAGGTGCTCCTGGAGCCCTGATCCGAGCCGCACACCCCACCATCACCGTCTGACAACAGGAGCATTCATGAAGACCCTCGTTCTCGTCTTCCACCCCGACATGTCCGCCTCGCGCGCCAACCGGTCCCTGGCGGCCAAGGCCGAGACCCTCGGCAACGACGTCACAGTGCGCTACATGTACGACCTCTACCCCGACCAGAAGGTCGACGTCGCCGCCGAGCAGGCCGCCCTGGAGGCCGCCGACAGGGTCGTCCTCCAGTTCCCCATGTACTGGTACTCCACCCCCGCCCTGCTCAAGCAGTGGCTCGACGACGTGCTCCTCTACGGCTGGGCCTACGGCTCGACCGGTAAGGCCCTGGCCGGCAAGGAGCTGCTCGTGGCCGTGAGCACCGGTGGCCCCGGCGAGGCCTACAGCCACGAGTCCTCCTACGGCTACACGCTCACCGAGCTGCTGCGGCCTCTCCAGGCGACGGCGAACATGGTCCAGATGACCTACCTCGAGCCCTTTACCACCACCGGGACCCTCACCATCACCGATGAGGCCCTGGCTCAGCGAGTCGAGGACTACGCGGCCACGCTGGCGAGCAAGGACCTGCCCGTCCTGGAGCCTCACGGCTGAGCGTGCCAGCACGTAGCTTCATATGCCCGAGGCCCCGGACTGGCGAACCGGCCTGGGGCCCTAGACGCGTCTCATGGACGTCTCAGTCGCCGTCGGCCAGGTCCTTGAAGTAGCGCGCCACCGGCCAGCGCTGGAAGCCGAGCCCCTCGTAGGTGGCGCGGGCTGGGG
>CAJZFF010000086.1 GCA_915069725.1 uncultured Actinomyces sp. | reverse complement strand
CACCACGGCCCCGCCAGGTGGCAGGATTGGGCGTGATTCCGGCCCTGAGGAGGATATGAGGCATGAACCGATCAGCATGGGCCGCGCGCTACCGCCAGCTTGGCAGGGACGCCGCCTTCCTCCTCCTCAGCGGGCCACTGAGCCTGCTCGCCTTCTACCTGCTTGTGCCACTGACCGCCCTCGGTGTGGTCACCACCATCATCTGGGTGGGGCTGCTGCTGCTCATCATCGACCTGAGCATCGCCGGGGGCTTCGCCAATATGGCCCGCCTCGCCGTGGCGCGTGTGGACGGACGCGAGCCGGTGCCCGGCGGCTACCTCGAGCCCGAGCCGGGAGCCTCCGCGCGCCGTCGGCTCTTCCGGCGCTTGCGCGACCCCCAGCGCTGGATGGACCTGCTGTGGGCCGTCATCTACTTCCCGGTCTCCCTCATCACCTGGATCATCAGCGTCGTGTGGCTGGCCCTGGCCGTGGCAGGTCTCCTCGCCCCCATCGCCGATATCATTCTTGACCTGGTCCTCGATCCGGCCATCGGAGAGCAGCGTCAGGGACTGGCTTATCTTCTGGGCCTGCAGCCGGAGCTGCTCTGGGATATCGGTTTCAACCTCACCTGCGGCATTGTCTTCTCCCTGACCGCCCCCGCCGTCCTGCGGGGCCTGGCCGCCATGCAGACGGGTCTCACCCGAGCCATGCTCTCCTGGCGCAGCGAGGTCAGCCGCCTCCAGACCTCCCGGGCCGCCGTTCAGCGCGCCGAGGCCGACACTCGCCGCCGCTTGGAGCGCGACATCCACGACGGCCCCCAGCAGCGCCTCGTGCGCCTGCGCATGGACCTGGCCCGTGCCCGGCGGCAGGCCGAGAAGGACCCGGCAGCGGCGTCGGCAATCATCCAGGGCGCCATGGATCAGACCCAGCAGACCCTCGACGAGCTGCGCCAGCTCTCCCGCGGTATCGCCCCACCGGTCCTCATCGACCGTGGCCTGGCGGCCGCCATCACCGAGGCCGCCACCCGCTCCTCCGTCCCCGTCACCGTGAGCACCGAGCTGTCCGACCTGCCCGACCACGTCTCCCAGGCCGCCTACTTCGTGGTCAGCGAGGCGCTGGCCAACCTCAACAAGCACTCCGGGGCCACAGCCGCCGGCGTCGATGCCCGCGTCGTCGACGGCGCCCTGCTCGTGAGGATCAGTGACAACGGCATCGGTGGGGCCTCGACCGCCAAGGGACACGGCCTGGCCGGCCTGGTCGAGCGCCTCAACGGTGTCGACGGTAGGCTCTTCATCACGTCCCCGACCGGCGGACCGACCACACTGGAGGCGAGAATCCCGTGCGCGTTCTAATCGCTGATGACTCCGTCCTCCTGCGCGAGGGACTGGCACTCATCCTGGCCGACGGCGGCCACGAGGTCGTCGGGGGAGTGGGGGACGGCGAGGCCCTCGTGAGCGAGGCCCTGCGGCTGCGGCCCGATGTCGTCGTCGCCGACATCCGCATGCCGCCCTCCCACACCGACGAGGGCCTGCGGGCCACCACCCGCATCCGCGCCCAGTGGCCGGAGGCTCCCATCCTGCTGCTGAGCCAGTACGTCGTCGCCGGCTACCTGCCCGACCTCCTGGCCGACGGCGGCGGCGCCCTGGGCTACCTCCTCAAGGACCGGGTCGGCGACATCGACGCCTTCCTCGGCGCGGTCGAGCGGGTGGCGCGCGGTGAGCTCGTCCTGGACCCCGACGTCGTCTCCCAGGTCCTCCAGCGAGGCCGGCGCGACGACCCGCTCACCGAGCTCACGCCCCGCGAGCGGGAGGTCCTGGCCCTCATGGCCGAGGGCCACACCAACGCCGGCATCGCCAAGATCATGGTGGT
Organism: uncultured Actinomyces sp.; assembly: GCA_915069725.1. Classification (GTDB taxonomy): domain Bacteria; phylum Actinomycetota; class Actinomycetes; order Actinomycetales; family Actinomycetaceae; genus Actinomyces. Next base: position 5,180 of record CAJZFF010000086.1, on the reverse strand, counting down.
CACCGAGGGGGCAGTGGAGAAGCACACCCAGCGGATCTTCGCCAAGCTCGGCCTGCTCCCCGACGCCGCCGTCCACCGCCGGGTCAAGGCCGTCCTGACACTGCTGTCGGCTTAGCCGCCGGTGAGAGCTCCGGACGTTACTGGGGATCCTTGCCCGCCATGATGAGTTTCACCTCGTCGTCGGTGAGGCTGTAGTTGAGATAGGTCTTGTAGAAGGTCTTCACCTTCTCCTCGATCTTGAGGTTGGGGAAGAGATCCGGGTGGAGGAGTGCAGAGACCCACTGCACCTGCAGAAGCTCCTCCACACCGTAACGGTCCCAGCCGAAGACGCCCTTGGGGTTGACGTAGACCTTCTGATCCTGAACGGCCTTGATGCTCGCCCAGTTGGGGTCATTGAGGATCTTCTCGGCCTCTCCGGCCTTGCCCGTGATGATGACATCGGGGTTCCACGTGAGAATCTGCTCCATCGTGAACTGGGCCTGGGCGTTGCCCTTCGTCGAGGTGTCGACCGCGTTCCGTGCGCCAGCCGTCTTGATCCACTCGTCGATGATGGTGCCGGTACCGTCGAGGTTGAGGGTGTAGACGCTGTTGCCGTGCATCACCGTGGGGCGCTGCTCATCGCTCAGGCCGTCGGTCTTCGCCTTGACGTCCTTGACCGTCTGATCCAGCTCGGCGTTGTACTTCTCGGCGATCTTAGGGGCGTCCCCGCCGAAGACCTGTGCCGTCATCGTGATGGACTTCTTCATGTCCTCATAGGTCTGGAACATGCAGTTGACCACCGGGATGCCGACCTCCTTGGCCTTATCCCGCAGCGTCTCCTTGGAGTCGAAGATGACTTGGGGATTCAGCGCCGCCAGGTCCTCGAAGTTGAAGTCGTCCCCGAAAGTCGAGGTTGCCTTCGACATGTTCGGACAGACCTTGTACATCCAGGGGAACTTCTTGGGATCACAGTGCGTGGCGACAAGCCCCTTGGCTCCGGTGAGCATGATCGTCACCTCGTTGTGGGCGTACCAGCCGTCAGCGTAGGCGGTCGGATTCGTGGGCACCTCGACCTGCTTGCCTGCCATGTCGGTGATGGTCTGGGTGCCGGCAGAGGCGCTGCTGCTCCCTGTTGCCTTGGAGGATGTGGAGGACTTGGAGCCGCAGGCCGCCAGCAGGCTCAGCCCGACGGTGCTCCCGGCCCCGGCGCCGGCGAGCTTGAGCAGGTCTCGGCGGGAGGGCGATGAGAAGGTGGTTGAGGGGGTGGATGATGAACGCAGCGAAGTCATGAATGCTCCTAAGAAGTGGAAGGCTGCGGTGATTGATGGAGCTATTCATCAACCTTCTATAAGGATAGAATATGAAGTATGAGATTCGTGGTCGCGACGATGCGAGGTCTCAGGTGAGCTCGAGTGTCGGGATGCAGGTACGGACGGCCTCACCGTCGGGACTCGTGGTTTCCAGGACCTGCACTCGTGTGCCGTACGCGGCCTGGAGATTCGCCTCGGTGGGCACCTCGTTGACCGGTCCGGAGAGAATCTCCCGGTTCCGGGTGATGAGGACCGCCCGAGTCGCTACCAGAAAGGCATGATCCGGGCTGTGTGAGGTCATGATGACCCCGTGATTCTCGTCGGCCAGATCCCGTATGCAACGGAGCACCGTCGCCTGATTGCGCAGATCGAGGGCGGCGGCCGGCTCATCCATCACCAGGATCCTCCCGTCCTGGACCAGCGCCCGGGCAATGAGGGTCATCTGCTGCTCGCCCCCGGAGAGCTCGGTGAAGGGGCGCGCGGACAGGTGGGCGATTCCCAGTCTTGTCAACACCTCCTCGGTGCGCTCGCGGTCCTCCCGGGAGGGGGAGTCGAGCAGACCCAGACGTGAGACGCAGCCCGTCAGGGCGACGTCGAACACGGTGAAGGCGAACGGTGGCTCGTGCAGCTGGGGGACGTAGGCGATGTAGCGGGCCATCTGACGGCGGGAGAGTGAGGAGCGCTCACGACCACCGATCTCTACCCGCCCCGCCACAGGTGACAAGTGGCCTAGCAGGGTCCTGAAGAGGGTCGTCTTCCCAACGCCGTTGGGCCCCAGGAGGCAGAGCACTTCGCCAGTGCTGACCTCCAGGTCGACTCCGGTCAGGATGGCGTGTCGGTGGTAGCCGCAGGACAGATTGCGCGCAGTGATGGTGGGGTGCTCGGAGGGTTCAGGATCTCCCGTGTTTCGTGCCCGGTCCTCGGGACGCCTCACTGTCGGCCTCCTTGCTGGGTGCGCAGAAGGATGAGGAAGAACAGTGGGGCTCCAATGATGCTGGTGAGGATTCCCAGTGGGATCTCAGAGGGCATCAGTGAGCGACAGGCGGTGTCAACTGCGATGAGGAACGCTCCGCCCAGGATGACGGACAGGGGGACGACGATCCGGTTGTCCGGGCCTGCGATGAAGCGCACCACGTGCGGCATGATGAGACCGACCCAGCCGATAACACCTGAGATCGCCACGCAGGAAGCGGTCAGCAGGGTCGCACACACGATGCTGACCAGCCGCAGCGCGGCGGCGTTGACCCCCAGTGACTCCGCCTCCTCATCGCCGAAGGCCAGGATATTGAAGCGCCACCTCAGGGCCAGGAGCGGGACGACTCCCAGGACGAAGGGGATGGCGAAGACCCTCAAGTCGCTCCATGTCACCTTGGCGATGGAGCCCATGAGCCAGTAGGTGATCTCCGGGAGCTTGGAGTCAGGATCCGCCGTGTACTTGATCGCCGAGACGAAGGCCTGGAAGAGGGCCGAGACGATCATGCCGCACAGGACCAACAGCAGAACCTGGCTGCTCCCGCGTCCGATGTATCGGGCCGCTGCGTAGGTGATGAAGACCGCCGCGAGTCCTCCGGCAAAGGCTGCTGCTCGAACCGGCATGTTCCCCAGGGAGAGCAGCAGCGCGAGGGCCGCGCCGAAGGAGGCGCCGGTGCTCGCCCCCAGGATGTCGGGAGAGACCATGGGGTTGCGGAACAGGCCCTGGTAGGCGGTCCCGGAGATCGCGAGAGCACCCCCGATCATGGCGGCTGCCACCACGCGGGGCAGGCGGACGTTGAGCACGATGTTGCGAGCGACAAGGGGGGTGTCGCCGTCGCCGGTGACCAGCTGCCACAGGGCGTCGATGACGGTGCCGGGTGAGAGCATCGCCCGGCCCACCGCCATGGCTCCCACCGCGACGACGATGAGCAGGGCGAGAGCGACGACGATGAGCGTCAGGTGCTTGAGAAGGTGGCCGCTGGCCGTGGGTGGGGCGGACCGCACCGGCATCGGCCCGATTCAGCGGTAGTTGACGAACTGGAGGGCGGCGTCGACGTCGAGGTTCTTCAGCAGAGCGATCGCCGTCTGGAGATCGTCGCGGGACTTGGAGGTCACGCGCACCTCGTCGCCCTGGATCGTGGCCTTGACGCTCTTGGGGCCCTCGTCGCGGATCGCCTTGGTGATCTTCTTGGCCACCTCCTGGGTCAGTCCCTCACGCAGCGGGCAGGCCAGGCGATAGATCTTGCCCGAGGGACGCGGCTCCTTGTCCCCGAGATCCAGGGCCTTGAGGGAGACGCCGCGGCGGAAGAGCTTGGACTCCAGGACGTCCAGGATCGCCAGGACCCGCTCGGCCGTGTTGGCCTCCAGGGTGATGGTGTCGCCGGACAGGCTCACGGAGGCGTCGACGCCGCGGAAGTCGTAGCGCTGGGAGATCTCCTTGGCGCACTGGTTGACGGCGTTGTCCACCTCCTGGCGGTCGAGGCGGGAGACGACGTCGAAGGAGGAGTCGTTGGCCATGGCGGCAGTCCTTTCCGGGGTGGGGACTTCAGTCGACCCGAGTCTAGGCGGGTTGTTCTGTGAGGAGGGTCCTACGGGGGCGATTGGCGTTTCGCGCCGCTGCCTTGCTATTCTTCCACGGCGCCAAGCGATGACCGAGAGGTCGGAGCGCGGAGCCAAGGCGGGTTGCCCGAGCGGCCAATGGGAGCTGACTGTAAATCAGCCGCGTAATGCTACGGGGGTTCGAATCCCTCACCCGCCACGGCGATCACTCGTGATCGCACCTCGCCGCCCGGCGAGGACCGCAGTGAGCGAAGCCACGGCGGAACGAATTGCCAGAGCGATTCGAATCTGCCTAGGATTCGGCTCGTTGCCCCGATAGCTCAGTCGGCAGAGCGTCTCCATGGTAAGGAGAAGGTCAAGGGTTCGATTCCCTTTCGGGGCTCTCACAGCGGGGGCCAATGGCCCCCATTGTGTTCCTATGGCGAGGTAGCTCAGCTGGTTAGAGCGCACGACTCATAATCGTGAGGTCGAGGGTTCGAGTCCCTCCCCCGCTACGCAAGCTTTCGAGTACAGCGTTCCGTCGCATGCTCGAGGATCGACACGAGGAGACAAACGTGGCCAGCAAGTCCGCCGACGTTCGCCCCAAGATCACTCTGGCCTGCTCGGAGTGCAAGGAGCGCAACTACATCACCAAGAAGAACCGTCGGAACACCCCCGACCGTCTCAGCATCGCCAAGTTCTGTGCTCGCTGCGGCAAGCACACCGAGCACCGCGAGACCCGCTGAGCAGCGCGTTCCGATCCAGGTCGTAGCCGCCTGCGGCCCAGGAGCAAGCCTCGTCGACATGATGTCGGCGGGGCTTCGTCGTGCCTGAGGCGGACGCCGCCTAGCATCGGTGACGTGAACTCTTCCCGTCTCTCCGACGACGCCGTCGAGCAGCTCGCAGCGGTCCTTGCCGGTGTGCTCGGGACGGGCTCGCCCGGGCCGCCCCAGCCTGAGACGCGTCATGCCGCGCTGCGCGGTGCCGCGCTCGTCCTCCCTGCCGTCATGGCGATGCGGCAGGTCCAGGAGTGGATGCGGGCCCACGACGAGCCCGCCTCATGGGACGGCCTGCTGCACCGTCGCTGCCTCATGCGCCCGTGCTCCGTACGTGCCGGAGCCTCGAAGGTGCTCCAGGGCACCGGGGGCCCGGTGGTCCGGCGGACTGGACGTGCAGGGTGGGAGCTCATCCGAACGACCGTCGAGGTGCGGGTGGGCGGAGGCTCATGGCAGGTCACACACGAGCTCGCTCGCCGTACCTCGGTGCCGGCGATGACGGGGAAACTCACGGAACCCGGCACCGCATTTGATCCGATGACCGGCGGAGCTCTCTACCGACTCACCTACGGCGACGTCGCCGCCTGGGCGGAGGCCACCGGGG
>CAJZFF010000085.1 GCA_915069725.1 uncultured Actinomyces sp. | reverse complement strand
CTTCCTCATCCTCGTGGTCGCCGGTCGCTACGTGGCGATCCAGCCGGTTCGGGCCTTCGTCGGCCTGATCGCCAGGTACTCCTACCCGATCTTCCTCGTCCACCACGTGGTGATCTGGCACCTGAGTCAGCGGATCGACGTCTACGGGCTCTTCCCCCTTCAGCGTTACATGTTGCTGGCGGCCGAGTTCGTCCTCATCTTCGCCCTGTCGGTGGCGCTGGTGAAAGTCACCGACGTCGTCGTCGACTTCGTCACCAAGGCTTTCACGGGCATGAGCTGGCGCCCCGAGGTGTCCGAGGCTGAGCGCTGAGAGCCGTCGGCGGCCGTTGAGAGTGGCGTGCAACCCGTCGGCGTGTCGAAGGCAACGGCATCTGCCGGCACGATCAGCCCTGGCAACGCTGAGAATAGTGGTGAGGTCGCGGGGTGCCCCATGCGCGCTCCATCGGCCCGACTCAACTACCCAAGGGAGACCCTCGTGACCCGTACCTGCCTTGTCACAGGTGGTGCCGGATTCATCGGCTGCGCGATCTCGCATGACCTGGCCGACGCCTTCGACCGCGTCGTGGCCTTGGACAACATGCACCCGCAGATCCACCCCTCCCAGGCTCGCCCTGCCGAGCTTGATGAGCGTGTGGAGCTGCGCCGCCTGGACGTGTCGCTCGCCGAGGACTGGGACTCGCTCCTGGCCGAGGTCGCGCCGGATGCCATCGTCCACCTGGCAGCGGAGACCGGGACCGGCCAGTCCCTCACCGAGGCCTCCCGCCACGCCAACGTCAACGTCGTCGGCACCACCCAGATGCTCGACGCCCTCGTGCGCCACGAGATCCGTCCCGACAAGATCGTCCTGGCCTCCTCCCGGGCCGTCTACGGCGAAGGGAAGTGGATCGATGCTGCGGGCCGTCCCTCCTACCCCGGGCAGCGCACTCACGCGATGCTCGAAGCCGGTCAGTGGGACTTCGCCGGCCTGACCCCCTCGGTGCAGTCCTCCACCGAGGTCAAAGCCTCTCCGGCCAATGTCTACGCCGCCACCAAGTTCTGTCAGGAGAACCTCGTGACCTCCTGGTGCGGCTCCTTCGGCGTCACCCCGGTGCTCTACCGGCTTCAGAACGTCTACGGCCCCGGTCAGTCCCTCATCAACCCCTACACCGGTATCGTCTCCCTCTTCGCCCGCCTGGCCAAGCAGGGGCAGTCCATTCCGGTCTACGAGGATGGCCAGATCGTGAGGGACTTCGTCTTCATCGACGATGTCGCCTCCGCCATCGTGGCCGGCGTCCTGCACTCGCCGGCTGCCGCCGTGCCCTATGACATCGGCCTGGGGGAGCGGACCACCATCATGCAGGTCGCTCAGGCCATCGCCGAGCACTACGGAGCACCCGCCCCGCACGTCACCGGCCAGTTCCGTGACGGCGATGTGCGCGCTGCCTGGGCGGACACCGCGCGCGCCCGCCAGGCACTGGACTGGGAGCCGAGGGTCGGTGTCACCGAGGGCATCAACCGGCTGTGCGACTGGATCGACGCCCAGCAGGAGGCGGTTCCATCAGCGCCCAGCGTCACTGCGACGGAGGTGTGAGCCTATGAAGCTCTCTCGACTGCTCCGCTCAGAGGACGCCCGGCAGACGCTGGACCTCACCCTGCGGCTGACTCAGCGCTCGGTCTCCTCGGAGTTCAAGGGCACGGCCCTGGGACGCCTGTGGTCCTTCATCAACCCCCTGGCCACCATCGCCATCTTCGCCCTCATCTTCGGTGTCGTCTTCCGCGGAGGCGTGGAGCCGGGCCGCAACTCCGGCATCAACTCCTTCGCGCTGTGGATCGGCATCGGGGTGCTCAGCTGGACCTTCTTCTCCAGCGGGATCATGTCCTCCATGAACGCCCTCGTGAACAACTCGGGGCTCCTCACCAAGGTCTACTTCCCCCGCCAGGTCCTCATCTACTCCGCGGTCCTGTCGCTGGCCGTGGACTTCGCCTTCGAGCTGCTTGTGCTGGTCATCATCGCCATGATCTTGGGAGGGCCGGGAGTCCTGGCGATGATTCCGGCACTGCTCGTCGTCACCGTACTGGTGGGGATGTTCGCCGTCGGACTGGGACTCATGCTGTCCATCGCCACCGTCTACTTCCGGGACCTGGGCCACCTGTGGGAGATCTTCAACCAGATCTGGATGTACGCCTCCGGGGTCGTCTTCCCCCTGACCATGGTTAACAAGGTCCAGAACGACCTGTTCGACAAGGGCTGGCAGATCAACGGAGAGCCAATCCCGCTGACCACGATTTTGCGTCTCAACCCCGCCGAGACCTACCTCGAGGCCTTCCGATCCTGCCTGTACGACTTCGCCCTGCCGTCACTGCCCGTTTCTCTGGCCTGTCTGGGCTGGGCGGTTGTCATGCTCACGCTGGGCCTGGCCTTCTTCCGCCGGCACTCGGCGAGCATCGTTGAGGAGCTCTGATACGCCAGATGGCCGCATCAACCGGATCGTCCGCATCATCGCTCACGTCGTCAGCGCAGCGCTCCTCGGCAGGATCCTCAGCCGTGCCGGCCGTGCGCATTGAGGACGTCTCCAAGCGTTTCAGGATCTATCACCACCGCAACCAGTCCCTCAAGGGCGCCATCCTGCAGCGTGGCCGCGGTGTCTACGAGGACTTCTGGGCGCTCAAGGACATCACCTTCGACATCCCCGAGGGCAAGACCTTCGGGCTCATGGGGCACAACGGATCGGGCAAGTCCACGCTGCTCAAGTGCATCGCCAAGATCCTGGCTCCCGACTCGGGCTCCATCACCGCCCGGGGGCGTATGGCCGCCATGCTGGAGGTCGGCTCGGGCTTCCACCCCGAGCTCTCCGGGAGGGAGAACATCTTCCTCAACGGCGCCATCCTGGGGATGAGCCGCAAGGAGATCGAGGCCAAGTTCGATGACATCGTCGACTTCTCCGGGGTGGGTGAGTTCATCGATCAGCCGGTGAAAAACTACTCCTCGGGCATGTACGTGCGTCTCGGCTTCTCGGTGTCCATTCACGTCGAGCCGGAGATCCTCCTGGTCGACGAGGTCCTGGCCGTCGGCGACATGGAGTTCCAGGAGCGGTGCATGGACAAGTTCGCCGAGTTCCGCGAGGACGGCCGCACCGTCGTCGTCGTCTCCCACGGCCTGGAGCAGATGCGCACCTTCTGCGATGAGGTCGCCTGGCTCGATCACGGCCGGCTCAAGGAGGTCGGCCCGGCCCCCGAGGTCATCGACAAGTACTCCGACGTCACCCACGGAGCCAAGAAGGTCAAGGAGGGCCAAGGCACCCGCTTCGGCAGTGGTGAGGCCCAGATCCGCCGCATCGAGCTGCTGGACCGCACGGGCCGGCCGGCGACCTCCATGCGCACCGGGGACGAGGCCACCATTCGCCTGCACTACCGCTGCGAGGAGACGATCGAGAAGCCCGTCTTCGGCTGCTCCATCGACACCCGTGAGGGCATCTTCGCCTGGGGGCTTCATGGTCTCGACGACGGCTTCCAGCCTCAGAGGATTGAGCCGGGAGAGGGGACCGTGGACATCTCGATCCCCGCGATGATGCTGCGACCCGGCGCCTACCTCATCTCCGCCTCCATCCAGCCCTGGCAGCTCTCCAGCGTCATCGACGCCTATCAGAAGGCCACGGCCTTCGACATCATCCCCGGGCCGCGCATGGAGTCCGGGGGTCTGGTGGCCCTGGGAGCCCACTATGAGCGGATTGACCCGCCTCGCCCCATGGTGAAGCACACCAAGGACGACTGAGGCTCGGCGGGCGGTCGGTGACGCTACTCAGCGTCTCTGCATCTTCTTGACCCCTTGGGCCACAGTGCGGAAGAAGGGCTTGGCCGTGGCCTCCACATGGTCGACCTTCAGGTTGATCTCATAGGCGTGCATAAGGACCTGGCGCATCGTGTCATGCAGGTCTCCGATGGTGAAGCGCAGGTCGCGCATGGCCCTCTGGAGGTGCGCGATCTCCTTGTCCTGCTGCTCCAGCCTCTTCTGGATCCGGTGGTAGTACTCCGCCGAGACGAGCAGGAGTCCCAGGTTCTCGGAAGCGGCTGTCACGCCCTGCGGGGCGGAGGCCTCGGTCCCGGTGCAGTTCACTGACAGACGGGCGTAGCGGTCCCGGATGGCGAGGTTGTCGGTGCGGTGGTGGACGGCGTCGACGACGACGGAGTTGCCCACCGACTCGTCGGTGGAGTCGCGGTGGTGCCAGTGGGCCAGCGGCTCGCCGTCGATGAAGCCGACCGGGGAGGTCGCCAGCAGGCGGAGGTTGAAGTCCCAGTCGGCCTGGGTCAGCAGGGTGCCGTCCCAGTGGCCGATGCGGTCGGCCACCTCGCGGCGGATGAGCTGGGAGATCGGCGGCACGTAGTTGGCCACCATCGTGTCGATGAGGGTCCAGCTCTCCCTGTCCGGTGCCAGAATCCCCCGGTTGACCTCGGTCATGCCCTCCTCTGAGACCGTCTCGGAGATCAAGTCGCAGCGCGTCGCCACGGCACCGTGCTCGGGGTGCTCATCGAGGTGGGCCACGCAGGCGGCCAGGAAGCCGGGCTCCCAGGAGTCGTCGTCGTCATGGATCGCGAAGAACTCGCAGGAGGAGACGGCCAGACCGTCCTCCAGGGCGGCCTCGCGCCCGTGAGAGGTCTCGTTGGTGACCACCCGGGTGCGCTCCTTGAGCCACTCGGGAGCGCTCTTCAAAGCGCTGTCCACCGCCTCGGTGCTTCCGGCGTCATTGACGATGACGAGCTCGAGGTCCTGGAAGGACTGCGCCCCAACCGACTGGAGTGCGCGCGTCAGCAGCACGGGACGGTTACGGGTCCGGGTCACTACGGTGACTCGGGGGGATTGTGCGGCGTGTCCAGCCATTGTCGAGGATCCTCCTTGATCTGGTCAGGGGCGCATCATGCTTGGCGATGTTACCGAACCGCCCGGGGCTTCTGACAAGGTTTCAGCCCCGTCACTGTATCGAGTGGGGTGCTACTGACGTAGGCGCTTGCCACAATCAACAACTTCTCGCCGAACCGCGTGCGCGGCTCCTGGCACGCCGATACAGCTCGCGGGGCAGGCCGGCGAGAGCCTGAGCCAGTCCCCTCAGCACCGGGCCGCGCTGCGGTCCCCGCAGGGAGCGCACCAGCGTACGGGCCAGTGCCTGCATCACCACCGGGGCCGGACTGTGGGCAGCTGCCGTCAGGATCCGGTTGCGGACGTTGACCTGGATGAACATCGGTGAGCCCGTGCCTGAGGAGGAGGCGTGATCGTGGCGCGCCACGGCTTCGCGCACGTAGAGGACTCGCCAACCGCGCTCACGCAGGCGCCAGGACAGGTCCGTGTCCTCGTAGTACATGAACAGGTCCTCGCGAAAGCCTCTCAGGGCCTGCCACGCCTCACGCCGAATCGCGCAGGCGCCTCCGCACAGGCCGAAGACCTCACTGGGGGAGTGCTCCCGCTCGGCGGGCACCAGCCAGTCCCGGTCGTAGCCGTTGCCGGAGGCGTCCACCAGGTTGCCCGTGGAGTTGACCAGGACCTCCCCCTCGCCGCGGGCAGCGGCCTCCTCATCGAGGCGGGTCCACCGCCCGGTGCGAGGGGAGACGAGGGCGTCTTGCTGCCCCGGGGCGGCCGGCTTCCAGCGTCCGGCCAGTAGGATCCGCGCTGTGGTCGCGGCCGGAGCCGCAGCGGACGGTGGGTCGCCCAGGGGGGCCAGGAGCGCCTTGAGGAAGCCGGGCTCGGCCACCGCGTCATTGTTGAGCAGGACGAGGACCTCCTCGACCATGCCTCGGGCCCCGAGGTTGACGCCGGCTCCGAAGCCCCGGTTCTCGCTCGACTCGACCACCGTGAGTTCCTCTCGGCGAAGTCTCTCGGCCGAGCCGTCACCGGAGGCGTTGTCCACGATGACGAGTACGTCCTCGCCTCCCAGCTGCTCACGGATGGAGCGGGCCGCCCGGATCGTCAGCTCGGCCTGGCGCCAGTTGACGATGACGACGCGGGCTGAGGGGCGCCTGACGGGCTGGGTCACACCGCACCCCCGATGAGGGCGTGATAGACCTCCGTGTGCGCGGCGGCGCAGGCCTCCCAGGTGAAGGTCCGGGCGCGCTCGCGTCCGGCCTCGGCCAGCTCGTCGTGCTCCGCTCCAATAGCCCGGGCGAGCAGGCCGGCGATCTCACGCGGCGAGGTGGGGTCGGCCAGCAGGCCGGCCTGTCCGCACACCTCGGCCATGCAGGTCCCGGCGCTGGTGACCACCGGGGCCCCATAGGCCATGGCCTCCAGGACCGGCAGGCCGAAGCCCTCCCAGATGGAGGGGAAGCAGAAGGCGCGGGCGCCGCTGTAGGCGGCAGCCAGCTCATCGTCGTCGAGCCTGCCGGTGACGTGGACCCGATCACCCAGGCGGGTCAGCAGCTCGCGCTCGACGGCGTCGTCGCCCCACCCGGCCGGACCGACGAGGACCAGGTCGAGGCCGCCGGCGTCGTCGTGCTCCTCGATGAGGAGGGCGAAGGCGCGCAGCAGCCCCAACAGGTTCTTGCGGGGCTCACGGGTACCCGTCCACAGGATGTAGTCGCGCGTGAGGCCCCGGGCGGCACGGAAACCCTCGACCTGCTCGTCGGTGACGGTGCGGGTGCGTACCCCGTGGGGAATGACGTATAGACGGGCGGCATCGATCCCCGCCGCGATGCAGTCGTCAGCGGTGGCCTGGGAGGGGACGATGATGGCGCTGGCCTCAGCGATGACGCGCTCCAGGCAGCGGCTGAAGTAGGCGTTGCCGCGTGCGGTGAAATGCTCGGGTGAGCGCAGGAAGGCAAGATCGTGCACGGTGACGACCAGCGGCAGCGAGGTGGGGGGCAGCGCCCAGGTCGTGGCGTGGATGAGCTGGGCGCCGGGCAGGATGGACTCGGCTCGCGGCAGCCCCAGACGGTTCCAGGACTCGTACAGGGCGGTGCGCGGCAGGTGGGAGGAGCGCATCGGCATGGGCGGCAGGCCCACCTCCTGAGGCGAGAGGGCCGCCTGGTGGCGGGCGATGATCCCGGCCACGGGCACCTGACGGGCTCGCAGAGCC